>JAUWEU010000031.1 GCA_030608125.1 Dehalococcoidia bacterium | reverse complement strand
GCCGAGTTTCTGGTTTTTGTCGGTAGCTTTACCAGCACTGCTGTTTCTGGAATTCAGGTTTATACCATCCTGGGCGTGCTAGGTATTGTTATCACCGCTGGGTATATATTGTGGATGCTACAGCGTGTATTCTATGGTCCGGTGTTGGAGCAATACAATGGCGTTAAGGATGCCGATATTCTAGAGAGAGTATATATGTTTGCTTTCATCGCCGTGATTATGCTGGTTGGTATCTATCCGGCAATTTTGACTGATATTATTAAGCTCGGTATTTCGCCCATAGTGGGCTTATTAGGTGGGTAAAGCGGGTGCTTAAAGGAGCAAGCTGTTGAATCTTGAGCTATTTATACCAGAGCTGAGCTTGATTACCTTCGCTATAGTGGTAATCTTGCTTGACCTCTTTATCCAGCGAAAGGGGCTACTGGCAGTGGTCGCCATAGCTGGATTAGTGGTATCTGCTGGTTTCACCCTGGCTATGTGGGGAGGCAGCTCTCAGGCTATCTTCAACAATATGCTGGCGGTGGATAACTTTGCCCTGTTCTTTAAGCTGTTATTTTTAGGTATTGCCGCCCTGGTTATCCTGGCTTCTACCGATTATGTATCCAAGTTTGCTCGCTTTCAGGGTGAATACTATGCTCTGGTGCTTTTATCAGCGCTGGGCATGATGCTGATGGCGGCTACCGCCGAGCTAATTTCTATTTATGTTGCCCTAGAGCTGACCAGCATATCTTTATATATTCTGGTTGGCTTCCTCAAAAACCCTAAGTCAACCGAAGCCTCACTCAAATACTTGCTGCTTGGTGCCGTAGCCTCGGCAGTGCTGCTTTATGGTATGGCACTAGTTTTTGGCTTTACCGGAAAGACGCAGCTAGGGGAGATTGCCCAGGTTATCCAGGCTATGTCTCTGTCAGGTATTCTGTCTAGCCCGGGGCTTATTTTAGGCATAGTGTTACTCATAGCTGGCTTCGGCTTCAAGATTGCGGCTGTTCCCTTCCATATGTGGGTGCCTGATGTTTATGAAGGGGCGCCGACACCAATAACTGCCTATCTCTCGGTGGCTAGCAAGGCTGCCGGCTTCGCCATTATTTTGCGGGTTTTCTACTCTGCCTTTGGCTTACCACAATGGCTGAGTCTGGATTGGGGGTTAATCTTTGCTGTGCTGGCCGCTATCGGTATGACCCTGGGCAATATAGTCGCTCTCCCCCAGACCAACATCAAGCGTATGTTAGGTTACTCCAGTATAGCTCAGGCCGGTTACCTTATGGTGGGATTAGCCACTATGGGGTTGTCTCCAGCGGCAGATGTTCTGGGTCAGAGTGCCGTTCTATTCTTCCTAGCCGGCTATGCATTTGCCAACCTAGGAGCTTTCATTGCCATTATCGCTATCTCCAACAAGGTCAATAGTGACCTAATTGAGGATTACTCTGGTATGAGTAAGCGGGCGCCGCTACTGGCTTTAGGTTTGACATTGTGTCTTATTTCTCTTATTGGCATGCCACCAGCCGCTGGGTTTATGGCTAAGTTCTATATCTTCAGCGGGGCGGTACAGCATGGCTTGCTGTGGCTAGTAGTTATTGCCGTAATAAATAGTGTAATATCCGCCTACTACTATCTCCGCGTAGTGAAGGTGATGTGGCTTGGTGAGCCAGTCTCCGAGGAAAAGGTGTCTTCTTCCGGAGCGCTGAGGTTGGCTCTATCCGTCTCCTGCCTCGGCGTGTTACTGCTTGGTGTTATCCCCGGCTTCGTAATGAAGCTCGCCGAAGCAGCCGCCCAGATGTTCGGTTTCTAACTACTCAATCGCAATTAGAAGATATTTACTGGCTTTGCCCACCCTCAAAAATTTCTTCCCGTTTCTCGCCTAATCAGAACTATAAGCAGAGCTACTATCGCCATAGCTGCTGCCCCGATTAAGAAAGCCACTGAATAGCTGTCATTAATATCAAAAATAAGCCCCCCTACAAACGGTCCGGTAGCTGCTCCGATTGCCCAACCAATATCCAGTACACCTAATATTGAACCAATTTTACCTAACCCAAAGGTGTCACCAAGAAACGCTGTCGTAGAAGAAAGAAGACCTCCGTTGGCTAAACCATAAACTATGGCAAAAAAGTAGAGCATCCACAAATCCTGCGCCCAGACTAGCCATACCATAGCCCCAGCCTGAAACAGTGTACAAACAACAGCCGTCCTTTTTCTGCCTATCCTGTCGGCAACACTACCCAGTAGTACCATGCCTGCAGCTCTACCCCCAGCTATCAGACTGAGGACGACCGCTGCCTCCCCGGCTGAAAAACCTATATCCGTTGTATGAGGTACGATGTGGGTTAATACCAAAAGCATGCAAAAAGCAAGTAATAACCAGATAAGCATCACAAGCCAGAAATTCCTGGTTCTGAATGTCTGTAATACTGAAAGACCAAACGGCTGGATACTATCTTCTTTATCTTTTATAGCCCTTGAATCTGAGCTTATCCCATCAGGTAGAGCTCCAATCTCCTGCGGGTCCCTTTTTAATAGCCGGGATAGGGGAATTATGATTACCCAGGCAACTAGTCCCATTACGATATATGCCATACGCCAATCGAAGTTATAAATAAGGTAGGCGGCAAACGGAGCCATAGCCACTAATCCCATCCCTCCTCCCGAACCAGCAATACCCACCGCTAATCCCCGTTTTCTATCAAACCACCTGGAAACCGTTGACATTGTCACCACATATGTGGCACCACTTCCCATAGCCAGTAACAGGCTGTAAGTTATGAATAACTGCCATGTGGCGTTGACCTGGCTGGTTAGTAACAAGCTCAAACCAGTAAACAAACCCATAAAGAAGAGGACAATCCTCGGTCCGTATCTATCTAAAGCCAAACCACCTAAAACACTAAATACACATAAAAGCAGCATCGAAATAGAGAAAACTGCTGAGGTTGTGGCTCGGCTCAAGTCAAACTCACCCGCTATGGATTTAAAGAAGACGCCGAAAGAAGTGCTGGTCCCCAAAAGAATAGCCTGAATAGCAAAAAAAACTATTACCACCACCCAACCGTAAAATAGCCTATCCTTAATCCTAAAAAGTAATGTCAACTATATATCCTCTTTGCTAGTTAGCCAGTGGCATAACCTGAGATAAAGTTTTTATACAACGGCTTCTTAAATCTTACCGTATAATTCCACAAATTACCCAGATTATCATCCAGAACAAATCCTTCACCCTGGCATTGTTTAATAGTAGTCGAGCGCAGAGGATAATCCGGGTCGGGCAGAAGCTCGGTTACGGCGAGGATGCCACCGGGTTTCAACACCCTTCTTACTTCCCGCAGGGCTCTACCTCTATCAGGTATTTCTTGGAGGACGGTTACCATATATACGAGGTCTATAGAATCTTCTTCGAAGGATAAGTCATAAGCGCTAGCCTGTTTAAGCTCAATATTCTTAATATCCTGATTTTCGGCTTGAGCCAGTTTACGCTCTAGTTGTTTTAGCATCGCCGGTTGGATATCAACGGCATAGACTTTACCCCGCTCCCCCACTGCCCTAGCCACAAAGGGGGTGAAGGCACCACTGCCACAACCAAGTTCCATTACGGTCATACCTTGTTTAGTGCCGCTGCGCTCAATTATCTTGCCCGGCGGTTGCAGCCAGCGTCTTATATCGCTATCGAGAAACCGTCCAACGAACGCTGGCACTGGGAAATGCCACAGCTTTCTCACTATTCGGAGAGCCACAAGATATAAGAGCAAGCTGCCCAGAACTATGAGTATGACTTTTAATACCGTCATTTCCGCACCTGAATTAGCCAATTATAGGCGATACTACTTATGATGAGCAATGGTCGTCTTTGAGATTGCTTATCAACCTCACCCCCTTAATCCCCCTCTCCTTCAAAGGAGAGGGGGAGGGATTGTTTTTGAAGGGGCTTCGCCCCTCTCAAACACCCCTTTAGATTAATATCTTTCAACCTTCCCTTAATAAACAGCTTCTTTTCTAGTTGATTGATGGTGTATAATGGAGTTAAGTAGCTATTGATTGGGAAAGTCAGCGGAAGGGTTTGGAAATTAAAATCCATGAAAGCAAAAGCAAGAAAGAGGAGTCCTGAGGTCATCCTCAGGGATGGTAAACCAGCAGCAGTTATCATTGATATGAAAGAATATCAGGAGATGCTGGAGCGCCTGGAAGATGTTGAAGACCTGAAGGCTCTGGAGAAGCTGCGCAAGAAGCCGCTAAAGTTCAGGACTCTAGAAGATTTCCTTAGAGAGTATAGTCCGGGTGCATAAGGTCTATCTTGAGCGGGCGGCTGAGAGGAACCTTAAACGGCTGTCAGCCGAGGATTTCCAGCGGGTCATCAGCCATATTAAGGGTCTGGCTGAAAATCCAAGACCCACCGGTTGTAGAAAGATTACTGGCTCGGAAAGGGATTGGAGAATCCGTATTGCAGATTATCGGGTCATCTACGAAATCGATGACAAGGCTATGGCAGTTCGAGTGATGCGAGTAAGACACCGCCGAGAGGCTTATCGCTAAAACCCAGATTTGGAGAGGGCAAGTAGTGAAATGAACGGGGGTTCGGACTATTTATCAACCTCACCCCCTTTATCTCCTTCCCCTTGATAAGGGGATGATAATTTACTGAGAGGGGCTTCGCCCCTCTCAGACACCCCATTAGATTAATATCTTTCAACCTTCCCTTAATAAATGGCTTCTTTTCTAGTTGATTTGTGATTATAATAGAGTTAAGGAGTTACTGATAGAAAGCCCAAGGGAGGCACTTGGAGATAACAATGGAAATTGTGATAATTGCCCTTCTAGTGATTCTGGTTGGCTTCTTTGTTTGGGATAGGTTTAGAGGGCGGCAGAGGTGGAAAGAGCAGGGTGAGACCTTATCCAAGATGGTGGGAGAAAAGGTAGAAGGCAGCGTGGGAGTTTTTGGCGACCTACGAGAGCGATTAGGCGAATTGACCAAGAGGACAAAGGATATTGAGGAGGTGGCTAAGAGCATTTCCAGCTTACAAGAGGCGCTGCGCGCCCCCAAGTTCAGAGGTGAATTTGGTGAAGTTGGACTGGAGACTCTGCTGATGAACCATTTCTCAGGCTCTTATTCTCTTCAATACAGATTTCAAAACGGTAAAACTGTGGACGCAGTGGTGCGAGTTGGCGAAAATTTAGTCCCTATTGATGCTAAGTTTCCATTTCCCCTGCAGGATTTCGAGCGAATGGTTACCACTCAATCTCAAGAGGAACAAACTCGCTTACGAAGGCAATTCACCCGTACCATTAAGAAGCATATTGAGGATGTGAGCCAATATATCCAGCCTGATGAAGGCACATTTGACTTTGCCCTGCTATATATTCCTGCCGAAAATCTCTATTACGAGACGGTTGTCCGAGCTTCCCAACCTAGTGAAGAAAGTGACATATATTCGTATTGCCGTCAGAAGAGGGTATTTTTGGTATCACCGAATACCTTTTATGCTTACTTGCAAGCTATTGTACTTGGGCTGAAGGGATTGCAAGTTGAAAAATTCGCCCGGGAAATACTCGGGCAGCTGGAGCGTCTCAAGGGTGAACTCCAGGGTTTTCAGGAGGATTATGAGCTAATAGGCAGGCACATCTATAACGCTGCCAAAAAACATACTGAGGCTGAAACTAAATTAACCAGACTCAGCGGCAGGTTAGAACTCCTTAGTGGTGAAACTCAGGTTGAAGAATTACCAGAAGGAGACACTCATACAGGCAATGAGGATAAGTAACTAATGGATAGAACCAGAGGCTTTGTTCGCTGATATCCCAAATATGGTATGATAGCCACAAAAAGGAGATGAAAAATGCCAATAGATTGGGTCTGTCCATTCTTTCCAAATTTAGCCGTAATGTGGCTGGTAACATCTCTAGCTGTCGTTTGGTCAATGGCGTGGAAGGGTGTAGCCCTGTGGCGGGCTGGCAAGAACGGGCACTTGGTTTGGTTTATAGTCCTGTTCATAGTTAATACATTGGGAATACTAGAGATAATATATATCTTCGCCTTTAGCCGAAAGGAGTAGTAATCTCAACCATCTTTAAGGTTGTTGGGGTAGCCAATGAACAGAACCAGGGGCTTTGTTAATCTAAATAGGTTTAAGTCGGGCAGGGCAATAAAACGGCTGATGAAGATTGCTGATGACAAGCAGAAGATAAGGGTAGAGGGCAGAAGGCGAAGGAGTAAGAAATGAACCAACGCCTTCGCACCCTGTATATCTTATTGGGAATTGGTGTCCTTATCCTTTGTGTCGGTTTAGTCCTCCTCCTTATGCAATCATGCTGACGATGAACCAGAAAAGGGAGTAAGGTTAGTAAGTTAAGAGCTTGGTTTTTACTCACTCAACCTCTATTTTGGTTCTTTCCTCGGCTTGGGTCTTTTCGGCTTCCTCGGCTCGCTCTATTGCCTTATCAAGCAAGCTGCGAAGAGCTAATAGCAATTCTTTATGGGCTGTTCTGAAATGACCCGTTGCCTCAGGCACAACGGAGAGTATTGGTGCTTTGAAGTGCAATACTACCTCCTCTCCCGGGTGATACTCAATTTCAAAAACTTTTTCAGCCATGCCTTTCACCTCCTTCCCGTCGGTCAAACTGGATTCTTAGCTTACCCCCATCAAATCTGGCTTTGGTAGCAGCTAAACCAACCAAGGTATGGGGGAGGATGATATTCCGTTTGAAGTTTCCTACCCGAATGATGAGTTCATTACCGCTCTGCATCAGAGAAATGTCTCCCTTTTCAACGAGAGGGAGAGACAAGGTAAGAATGTAGTGCGCATCCTCTTTCTGCAAATCTTGAACCTGCCCCTGAAAGAAAAGCCTAGTGGGGTCGTCTTCCCGGTAGAGGGCATCAGCTATAACTTCAAGCATGGGAATGCCTACCACCTCCCGGTCAAGAAGGGGTATGACCGAGATGGGAAGGGGAGCAAAGCACTCCTCAATCACCCCATAATATTTGCTCTGGCTCTCTTTCCAGAAGCTAAAATACTGGTCATCTACTTTATCGGGGATAACACGATTACAGATAATGAGGTCGGTGAGATAACCATAGAGGTTAAGATAGGTAAAGGTGCGCTGTGCTTCCTTGATTACCATCTTCTCAGGGTTGACCACCAGGCGCACTGTGGTCACATCTTGATTGCCGAGGATAGCCCGTATTTCATTAAGTTCGGAATATAAGTTCTCCGCTGAGGCGAAGACCTCGTCATCGGGCATGGGTATGTTTGTTAGTGCTTTGACAAAGGGGTGCACTACACTAGCTGCCCTACGACCAATGGGAAACATCTTTTCCATCCACCAGTGTAATACCTCAGGGAAAGCAAGGAAGCGCAATGTTTCCCCGGTGGGAGCACAATCCACAACGATGACATCATATTGCCCGCTCCGATAGTAGTCAACAATATACAACAGGTTTGCCAATTCCTCCATTCCAGGAAGAACAGCCATCTCATCAGCCACTACTTCCTTCATCCCTCGCCAAGCCAAGAGGGCTGACATCCACTCCTGGATAATGCCCCAGCGAGTTTCTAAGGTGTGTGATATTTCTGGTTCCTGTCCCCAAAGGTTAGGAATGATAGGTCGGGGTTCATCCCCGAGGGCAAGGTCAAAGGAATCAGCCAGGCTGTGAGCGCTATCAGTGCTGAGGATAATGGTTTTGTAACCCAGCTCTGCTGAACGCAAGGCAGAGGCGGCAGCAACTGTGGTTTTTCCCACCCCTCCCTTCCCCATATATAGAATAACTCTCACGCTAATGCCTCCGTATCTCCATATTGTAGTCCGTTAGAGTTCCCCTGGCAAGCACATAGCCTTGAGATTAACCTTGACACCTCAATATGCCAATGTTACACTTCATTTACCTCATGTGGTTTTCTGGTGAGAAAGCGGCTTATCGTTGTGAAAAGAGTTGGCATTCTCTATCACCCTATGATTGAAGCTGCCTATACCCTGGCTAAGGAACTGCAAGAGTTCTTAAGCTCAGGTGGTGTTTCTACCTGGCTATATTCTGCCTGGGAGGGAGAGGA
>JAUWEU010000100.1 GCA_030608125.1 Dehalococcoidia bacterium | reverse complement strand
CTGACTGAGGATAACTTTGAGCTCAACTTTGATAGCATTTTCAAGGATTGTCTGAAAGACCAAGATGCCGAGGTGCGGAGCAAGGCTATAGAAGGTCTGTGGGAAAGTGAAGAGACATCCCTGATTAACCCTCTAATTAATCTACTAGAGCAAGATAGCTCGGAGAAAGTCCAGGCTGCGGCAGCTACCGCGCTTGGTAAGTTCGCCATGCTAGCCGAGCATAAAAAGCTACGCTCCAGTCACACATTCAAGGTATGCCAGGCTTTGCTTACCGTGATTGGTGATAAAAGCAAGCCTATAGAAGTCAGGCGCCGTGCCCTGGAGGCGGCTGCCCCGTTAAGCCTGCCTGAGGTGAAGAAAGCCATCATGGAAGCCTATCAAAGTCATAATTCCAGACTCAGAATCAGCTCTATTTACGCTATGGGTAAGAACTGTGACCATTCCTGGCTACCTATATTGCTAAAGGAGCTAGCCAACGTTGATGCCGAGATACGCTATGAAGTTGTCGGGGCATGCTCTGAGCTGGGAGAAGAAGAGGCAATACCCTATCTCATAGAGCTTCTCAACGACCCCGATACTGATGTCCAGATGACTGCTATCCAGGCGTTAGGTAAGATAGGTCGCAGTGAGGCTAAAAAATGCTTAGAGCAGTGCCTGGATAGTCCTAGTGAGGTAGTCCAACAGGCAGCAGAGCAAGCTCTAGATGAGCTAGAGGCAGTAGAAGACCCATTCTTTTTCAAGGTTTAAACCCTCGAGACTGGCATGATTATCAGCAGTAAGATTAAGCTTCGTGATAAAAAACTAGCCGATGTACTAGATGATTACATCTGGCGAACAGACCCCGAGCTAGTTCGGCTTGATGCCACCCCACTGCTAACTACTACTTTCTCCCGGTATCTATCAGACTATGCTCACGAACTGCGCTACTTCTCAATCAGACACCGGTTCGCTGTGGAAACGCTAGAGGGTAAGCACATTGGCAACTGCTTATATTACAGCATTGATGAGACCAAAGGTGAAGCTGAATTGGGTATTATGATTGGTAACCGTGACTACTGGGATAAGGGCTACGGTGCCGATACCGTAACCACCTTGGTCAACTATATTTTCCACCAGACAAACCTTAAGCGAATCTACTTGAAGACTCTGGACTCAAACCGCAGAGCGCAGAAGTGCTTCAAAAATTGCGGCTTCACCCCATGTGGACACCTGGTCAGGGATGGATTCAGCTTCACACTTATGGAGATAAACCGTAAACGGCGGCAAGAACAGCAAACAGAAGGGGTGGGTTAATAAACATTATCTAGTCAGCTGGCTGGACTCTCCCTGGATGGCATAAGGATAATAGCCCTACCGGATACTGTCTTCTCTCCCTTCACATTCTCTGCCCAGATGTTACACACTACACAGTGGTCTCCATCCTCAATATACTTCTTATTTACCTTTCCCTTGCAGATAAGAGCCTCGCCAGGAAAGTTTATACCCCTATAATTACAAGTCAGTCTCCTAAGAGTACCCAGCTCTCCCATCCAGTCAGTCAATAACTGACTCAGGAAGCAGCATACCAGTTGACCGTGAACAATAACACCGGGCAGACCCTGGCTTTGGGCAAAATCCTTATCATAATGAATCTGATAGTAATCGCCGGATGCCCCAGCCCACATCACCAACTGACGAGTGGTTGGCTGTTTGACCAGGGGGGCGACCTCACTACCTACCGCTATGTCTTCGTAATAGAGTTGCTCAGCCATATCTTTTCCCCTCAACCCTATGTCCAATAATCATCTGCTGGCATTTGGCTACCAGCTCTTGCCTCTGGTTTTTATAGGTTACATCAATGACCACAAACACTCTCTTGCCCACTCTCCTGTCTTGCCGCTCACGAATATTGGTGATTTTAGTGGTAACAGAAATTATATCACCCCCTCTAACCGGCTGATAACATTCAAGCTCAGTGCTACCATGAAGTATACCTCCATAAGGAATTGATTCTAGCACCTGCCGCTGAAGTTCATCAAAACCTATGGCCAATACAAAGGTTGGGGGAGCAATAATGCCACCATACCTGCTTTTCCCAGCGTATCCCTCATCCTGCCACAGGGGATTGGGGTCATCTATAGCCAGGACAAACCGCCGTATCATCCCTTTCTCAATCTCATACACTTTGGGGGTACTCTCCGTGCCGATTTTACTCCTCAGCTCCCCTGTAATCAGTGAATCCTCAACCATTTATTACCCCCTCTTATCTTAGTCCATCTGGATTTAACTAAATAATGAGGAATATCAACCGAATCAAGGGATAAATGACCGCGCGTCTTAGTTTACCACTGCTTTATGCCAAAGGGTTCCTGCTGACCAACTGGCATAGTCTCCAGCCCTAGCTTATCCATCTCAAGCTGTACCGGTATCGGGTAGTCACCGGTGAAGCAAGCCAGACAGAAAATATCCTTAGGCAAAGCCACCGCCTTAATCAGTCCGTCAATACTCAGATGGCCCAATGAATCAGCACCAATAAAATCCCTGACCTCAGGTATAGTCTTCTGAGCTGCAATTAACTCCCGACGGGTAGCCATATCTACACCGAAGAAACAAGGATAGCGGATAGGAGGAGCGCAAATGCGCATATGCACTTCTTTAACTCCCGCCCGTCTCAATAGCTCCACTACTTTAGGAGTGGTAGTGCCGCGGACAATGCTATCATCAATGACCACTATCCGCTTGCCATCCAGCATCTGAGGCAAGGGATTAAACTTTAGTTT
>JAUWEU010000070.1 GCA_030608125.1 Dehalococcoidia bacterium | reverse complement strand
GGAAATAACCGGTTATAGGAGAGAGGAATTAATTGGAAAGAGTTTTTTAAAATTGAAACTGCTGTCTCCACGGCAAATCCCGAAAGCGGCTGCGCTTTTAGCCAAGAATGTACTGGGGCAAGCCACCGGACCGGATGAGTTCATTTTGAATTGGAAAGACGGCAATCAGGTTCCAGTGGAAATAAGGACATTCCCAGTAAAGATAAAGGGGCAAACCTGGGTGTTAGGCATTGCCCGCGACATCACCGAGCGCAAGCGGATGGAGCAAGAGCTTCAGAAAAAGAATGAGCAACTGGATGCCCAGAATGAGGAACTTCGGGCAACCGAGGAGGAATTACGTGCCGCTAATGAAGAGCTGCAGGCTACTAATGAGGAGCTAAGAGATGCCCAGGAAAAGCTAGTTCGCTCGGAGAGGCTGGCAGCGATAGGGCAACTGGCGGGAGGGGTGGGACACGAGCTCAGAAACCCGCTGAGTGCTATCAAAAACGCTGTCTACTATGTAAGAGGGAAGGTGGTAAAAAGCGAATTGGGACAGAAAGAGCCGCAGGTTATAGAGTTTCTTGATATCATGGATGATGAGATAAACTCATCCAGTAAAATCATCAATGACCTTCTCGGATTCTCACGCGTGGGGAAGCCGACTGTCTCACCGACCAGAATAGAGAGGGTAATTGATGATGCCCTTTCATACACAACTATTCCGGAGAATATCGAGCTGACCAAAAAGCTGGATACCGACCTGCCCGAGGTTAAGATAGATACTGACCAAGTTCGCCAGGTACTGGTGAATATGATTTTGAACGCAGTACAGGCGATGCCCACCGGGGGTAAGCTAACAATCAACGCCAAGGAGAAGGACAAATTCCTAGAAGTGGAAATTACCGATACCGGTTGTGGGATGCCTCACGAAGTAATGGTAAAAATCTTTGACCCCCTATTTACCACCAGAGCCAAGGGCATTGGGTTAGGGCTGGCAGTATGCAAGGCAATCATAGACAGGCATGCGGGATACATAGAGGTAAAGAGCGAGGTAGAAAAAGGCACTACCTTTATCATAAAGTTGCCCCTGCGGGCAGAATAGCAGAGGATTACACGGAGGTAAATAATGGCAAAGACCAATATCCTAGTGGTTGATGACCTTCGGAGCATGCGCCTGACCCTGGGAGGAATACTGGAGGACGAGGGACACAATGTGGTTACTGTAGAGAACGGTTACCAAGCTATTGAGGCAGTAAAAAAGACACACTTTGATACTATCTTTATGGATATAAAGATGCCGGGGATAAACGGCGTTCAAACCTTCAGAGAAGTTAAGAAGATTGACCCGAAGGCGGCGGTAGTTATGATGACCGCCTACTCGGTAGAGGATTTGGTCAGGGAAGCCCTGGAAGAAGGCGCCTATGCCATTGTTTATAAACCATTTGATATTGATAAAATTATAGCTCTCATTGAAGAGCTGCTTCACGGGAAAACCCTCATACTGGTAGTTGACGACCAGTTTGGTGTCAGGAAAGCACTCAAGGCAATACTGGAGAGT
Organism: Dehalococcoidia bacterium; assembly: GCA_030608125.1. The sequence continues at coordinate 3,261 of JAUWEU010000070.1, read as the reverse complement.
AAGGGATACAGGGTAGCCACTGCTAAAGATGGTGCCGAGGCTATTGAGATGGTAAAGGAGAAGCATTATGACATTATCTTTCTGGATGTAAAACTACCAGACATAAACGGGGTTGAAACCTTTGAGCAGGTTAAAAAGATTGACCCCGAGGCAGCAGTGATTATGATGACCGGCTATTGCGTAGAGGATTTAGTAAGAAGGGCAATAAGCCAGGGAGCTTATACCTGCATATACAAACCTTTTGATATGGAGAAGGTAATAGGACTGGTGGAAGAGATATGCCTACAGAAGAAGACATAGTACCAGGAGCTGGCAATATCTTGGTAGTAGAGAACGAGGTTGGTATGAGAGCCACCTTGTGCGCCATCCTGGAAGATGCCGGGTATAAAGTTAGCGGATTAGACAAAGGGGCTGAGGCTCTGGAAATGATAAGGAACCAGCCCTTCAATGTCGTTATTACCGATATAAGGCTACCCGATGTCGATGGAATGGAGATACTGGAACTAGCCAGGGAGATAGACCCCGATGTAGCGGTAATTGTGATGACTGGTTATGCCAGCCTGGAGACGGCGGTGGAAGCGGTTAATGAGGGAGCCTATGCCTATTTTGTCAAGCCGGCTAATGTGGACGAGATAAAGACCACCATCATCAATGCCCTCAGGCAGCAAAGGCTCTCCCGTGAGAATAAAAGGCTCGTAGATGACTTGCAGCGGTCTAACAAGCTTCTGTTTGAAGCCAATAAACAATTGAAGAAGACCACTGATGCAAAATCTGCCTTCCTGGCTAGCATGTCTCACGAGCTACGCACCCCACTCAACACTATTATTGGCTTTTCTGAATTGATGATAGATGAGGTACCGGGAGAGATTAATGAGGAACAGAGGCAGTGCCTTAATGATGTTCTGAGCAGTAGTAAACACCTATTGAGTTTAATTAACGAGGTTCTCGACCTTTCCAAGATAGAATCAGGCAAGGTAGAACTAAGACTGAGCAATATTATCCTGACCAAGGTAATAGAATCGCTAAAAAGCACCCTAATGCCCATACTTGCCTCAAGAAAGCAAAGCCTTGATATTAAGATAGAAGAGGGGCTTCCCTCAGTTTACACCGATAAAGCCAAATTAAGACAGGTGCTCCTCAACCTGCTGACCAATGCCATTAAGTTTACCTCGGACGGAGGTAAGCTGAAGATTGAAGCAGTCAGGGATGGTGATTGGTGTCAGGTTAGCGTGATTGATAATGGCACTGGTATCAAGAAAGCAGACCAAGAGCGGATATTTGAACCCTTTACCCAAATAGATGCTTTACCGGAGGAAAAGAGGGAAGGCACCGGACTGGGGCTAGCCCTTACCAAGCAGTTAGTCGAAATGTGTGGTGGCAAGATATGGGTGGGGAGTGAATATGGAAAGGGAAGCCAGTTTACCTTTACGGTGCCCTTGGCAACGAGCGGTTAACCAAATTCGGAGGAGAGAAACAGGCGATGAAAAGGAGAATACTAATTGTGGAAGATAACCCCCTCCATACAAGACTCATTGAAATGACCCTTAGAGCCAAGAACTACACCTTACTCAAGGCAACTGATGGAGAAGAGGCACTGGATATAGCTACAAGAGAGCGACCAGACCTTATTTTAATGGACCTCAACCTTCCTGAAATGACCGGGTTTGAGGTGATCAAGAAGCTCAGGGAGAACCCGGCATTCAGCCATACCCCTATTATTGCTATTACTGCCTATGCTATGAAGGAAGACAGAGAGAGGCTTATTGAGTCCGGGTGCGATGCCTATTTAACAAAGCCAATCAATACCCGTGAATTACCCAGAATAATTGCTGAAATGTTGCTACAGCGCCAGAAGAGTGGCGGTGAGCAGCAACGAGGATGGTAAAATGGGAAAAAAGATACTCGTCGTGGATGATGAGCCCACCTTTGTTAGACTAGTTGACCAGGTGCTTACCGAGAAGAGATATGAAGTACTCAAGGCGAGCAATGGTCAAGACGCACTGCGGCTCCTGTTTGCCCACAAACCCGACCTGGTGCTTTTAGATGTGGTAATGCCCGGGATGGATGGCTGGCAGACCTGCCAGCGCATCCGTGATATGTCTGATATACCTATTATCATGCTCACTGGCAAGCAGAACACCGAGGAAGACATAGTGCGTGGGCTTGACTATGGTGCTGATGACTATCTCATTAAGCCGGTAGGAAATAGAGAGCTGGTAGCCAGGGTGCAGGCACTACTACGCCGTGCTGAGTTACCCTCTACCGTGGGTTCACAGAAGGAGATTACCTATAGCGATGACTACCTTACCGTGGATATCGCTGAGCGGAAGATTATGGTAAATGGAGAACGGGTGAAGCTGACCCCGATAGAGTTTCGCCTGTTTGCCCTCCTGGTAGGGAATGCCGTCCGTGTTCTTACTCACAAACAACTACTGGAAAAGGTATGGGGCTGGGAATATACGAATGACCTGGACTATGTGCGCATCTACATTTCGCATCTGCGCCAGAAGATAGAACCAGACCCATCCCTGCCCAGGTATATTATGACTGAACCCGGAGTCGGCTACTATTTCCAAAAATCCAGTTGATACGGAACTATATTAAAATAACTCCTTTACCAATTCTGTTGCCCACAGGTTAAACACAGCCTACTTGCCTGCTCAATCGCCTCCCCTACCACAAATAGTGACCCGGTAACACAAATGATGTCCCTCTCCCCAGCTAGAGTCAAAGCCAAGGATAGCGCCTGGGCAACATCATCCACTACTTTCGGCTCAACTCCGTGCTTAGTAAATTCAGCTACAATAGGTGCTGGTGCCATAGCCCGAGGATGGCGAGATTGGGTGACAATAACCTTATCAAAAAGGGGCACTAATTCTGAGACAATGCCAGCTATATCCTTATCCAACGATGCCCCTATAACCAAAATAGCTTGGGAAGCATAGTCGTTGAGGGGGCTTCGCCCCTTCAATCTAATAAACGACCCGAAGTATTGAACTAGGGACTGTTTCAGCCCCCGGGCTCCCTCAACATTCATGGCTCCATCAACCACCAGCAGGGGATGATGGCTGAGAATCTGAAATCGACCTGGCCAGCTTACCTGCGCTAAACCATCAGTAATACTATCCCTGGAAATATTAAAGCCCTTTTCAGTTAAGACCTCGAGGGTAGCCACTGCGGTAGCGGCATTGCCTAGCTGGTGTTGACCAAGAAGTGGAATGGATAATTCATAGCTACCTAATATTCCCCTTACCTGAAATA
>JAUWEU010000102.1 GCA_030608125.1 Dehalococcoidia bacterium | reverse complement strand
CCCGGTAAGATAGAGCCGGAGCCGATTTTACTGTCAACTAGCCAGGTAAACAGCCTCTTAGGCGTTGAATTTCATGTTGACCAGATAATAAGCATGCTGACTTCCTTGGGCTTTGACTGCAAGATGAAAGAATCAGATGTTTGGGTTACCGCTCCTTATTGGCGAAGTGATATACATAAGGCGGTTGACCTTATTGAGGAGGTAGCTCGTACTACCGGCTATGATAAGGTTCCATCTACTATGCTCAGTCAACCATTGCCTAGACAAAATCCAGAGCCTATTATCAGCCTTAAGAAGAAGGTTAGTCGTAGCCTTATAGGGTATGGCTTCCAGGAGGTGATTACCTATTCATTAACTAGCCTGGACATGTTGAATAGGCTGTTATCTGAACCTCATACCCTTGAACCTATGCCCCTGCGTGTGGATAATCCTATGAATGTTGACCAGGAGTATCTGCGCCCTAACCTACGAGCTAACCTTTTAGATGCCCTTTGTGCCAACCGAAGACACGAAGACAGTGGTATAAGGCTTTTTGAGATGGGAAGGGTTTATCTACCTCGGAAGAAGGATTTGCCTGAGGAGTCTGAGGTGCTGTGTGGCATATTAAGCGGACCCAGACTTGAGAAATCGTGGCAGGATAGAGACGAATCACTCGGCTTCTATGATGCTAAGGGGATAATGGAAGGCTTACTCGACCAGTTAAGCGTGGAGGTAAGCTTTGAAGAAGGCTTAGATGAAAGCTTACACCCAAATAAACAGGCAGCTTTAGTTATGGCCGGTAATAGACTGGGCGTTATCGGTGAGCTGCATCCTAAGGTAGCACAAGCTTTTGAAATTTGTGAGCCTGTCTGTCTATTTGAAATAGACTTGACAGCACTTTTACCTTTTACTATTGGTAAAAAGATGTTCCAGCCATTACCAAGATTCCCGGCTATAGTTAGGGATTTGGCTCTAGTGGTTGATATCGGAATAACCCATCAAAAAGTTCAGAATATTATTAAAAGCTTACCACTAGTAAATCAGGTTAGTATTTTTGATGTCTATTCTGGTGAGCAGGTTCCACCGGGCAAAAAATCCCTTGCCTATAGAGTTACCTTCCAATCGCCGTCTCATACCTTGACCGATGAAGAGGTTAATAGGGTTCAGCAGCAAATCCTGGATAAATTATCGAGCGGGCTTGGCGCTACCCTGCGCAGCTAAGATCAGACTTAGTTAATTATAAAGGCAGTTTAGAGGGGCAAAGCCCCTCTTTTTAATATCAATCCCACTTAGAAGGAGAGGGGGATAAGGGGGTGAGGTAGATAGTCAATCCATAAGAAGCCCTCTGAGCTTAGTGACTACCTTCTCTAATGCCACTATTTGGGATTCCTTTTCGGAGCGCTTTTTTATCTCTACGCTGTTAGTCTTCAAGGTTCGAGGGCTGACAGTAACCCGAATGGGTATTCCTAAAAGGTCAGCATCATTGAATTTAACTCCTGGAGATTCCTTACGGTCGTCAAAAAGCACTTCCAAACCCTGTGCCTCAAGGTCAGCATAGAGGTTCTCAACAGTAGTTGCCACTTGAGGGTTCTCCATATATAGCGGGCAAAGATAGATATGATATGGGGCAATAGCTAATGGCCAGGTTATGCCTTTATCATCGTGATTCTGTTCTATAGCGGCTGCCAACAATCTGCCAAGACCAATACCGTAGCATCCCATAACAATAGGTTGAGATACCCCGCTTTGGTCGATAAAAGATGCCCCCAATTTCTCACTGAGGAAAGTGCCAAGTTTGAAGATGTGTCCTACCTCAATTCCGTGACTAGATAATAATTTGCTGCTACACTTAGGGCATTCTTCCCCGGCTTGAGCCCGGGCTATATCGGCCACAATATCAGTTGTAAAATCCCTGGTGTAGTTTACATTCCTGAAGTGGGTATCTGGTTTGTTGGCTCCACTAATAAAGTTTGCTCCTGATTTTATGGAATTATCGGCAATAATCTTTATACCACTTATACCTATCGGAGACGCTGAGCCAGCTACTATACCAGCGTCTATTACCTCTGCTTCGCTAGCCAGGCGAAGCTCAAAACAGTGTAAAACATTTTTCAGCTTTACGTCATTCACCTCTATGTCGCCTCTAATAACCACAAAGACTAGCTTGCCATCAGCAACATAGAATACTGCTTTAAGAGTATGGCTTTGGGGCACGTTCAGGAAAGTTGATACCTCCTCGATAGTATAGAAGCCTGGTGTGGCAACCTCTTCCAGAGGTAATGGCTCCTCGCTTTCTAATCTATTTTTAATACTTTGAGCCTTATCGGCATTGGCTGTGTATTGGCAATTAGAGCAATAAATTACTTCATCCTCTCCAGAGTCAGTGATAATCATAAACTCGTGGGAATCCTTGCCACCGATGGCACCGCTATCGGCTTCAACCAGGAGGGCAGGCAGTCCACAGCGGGCATAGATATTGTGGTATGCCTGGAGCATCCTTTCATAGCTTTGATTTAGTCCATCCTCATCGGTATCAAAG
>JAUWEU010000058.1 GCA_030608125.1 Dehalococcoidia bacterium | reverse complement strand
ATCCACCGGGCCATTCGCACAATCAAGGGATTAGGCATTAAGGCAGGGGTTGCCCTTAATCCAGGCACGCCTATAGACACTCTTGATGAAATCCTTCCTGAGCTTGATTTAGCCCTGGTCATGACAGTCAATCCCGGCTTCAGTGGCCAGGCTTTTATTGAGGATATGCTGGGCAAGATAGCCCGTTTGCGTATTGAGTTGGACAGAAAAGGTTTGGCTGCCGAGCTAGAAGTGGATGGTGGCATCAATGCCGAGGTTGCCCCTAAGGTGGTGCAAGCCGGGGCTAGGGTATTGGTAGCCGGAGTAGCCGTGTTTCATTCAGGACAAACCGTGGCTGAGGCTCTGGGAAGGATACGGGCTAGCTTGGGCTAGAAAGTAGCTGAAGGAAATAAAAAAGAGGTGCTTATGTAGTTTTGGCAACTTTGTGCTGACTGCGTAAGCATCTGGTGCACAGATTGAGTCGTTTTGGCTTACCGTTTATAATGAGAGTAGCCGGGTGAATATTAGGCATCCAGCGACGATTAGTGTGGTGTTTAGAGTGGCTCACACGATGACCGAATTGGGGTGATTTGCCACATAATTCACATTTCATAGGTAGTATATCTTCTCCTTTGACTGTTAAAATAAATTGGGTATAAAATACCAACCATAATATATCATAGCCAGGCGAGCTTGGCAAGGATGAGGTAAGATGAAACAAGTTGACTCTATTAGCGGCCAAGAGTTAAGGGAAATGTTTGTTGCCGCTACTACTTGGTTAGAGAAAAGTGCTTCGGATGTTGATGCCATGAATGTCTTCCCAGTGCCTGATGGTGATACTGGGACTAATATGTTGCTTACCATGCGTTCCAGTATGGAGGAAGCCTATCGAGCTCCTGACCGTAGTGCTTCGGCAGTAGCTCAAGCTATGGCTAAGGGGGCGCTGATAGGGGCTAGGGGTAACAGTGGGGTAATCCTATCTCAGATTTGGCGAGGCTTGGCACAGGGCTTACAAGAAAAGAAATCATTTGTCGGTAGTGACTTGGCTGATGCCTTGCAGCAGGCATCAATAATGGCTTATCGAGGGTTAAGCAACCCTGTGGAAGGAACTATGCTTACCGTAATTAGAGAAGCCTCAGCGGCTGCTCAGGAACAAGCCGCTACCGGCAGTAGCGACCTGATATCGGTTATGCAGGCTATAGTTAGCACTGCCAAAGAGTCAGTAGCTAATACCCCTAGCCTCCTGCCAGTGTTAAAGGAGGCAGGGGTGGTGGATGCTGGGGGACAAGGTCTGTATACCATCTTGGAGGGTGCCCTCTACTACCTTAGAGGTGAGATAGAGCAAATACAGCTCCGTAAGCCCTGGATGATTGCTAGTAGCGTTCCTCTAGCGGCAAGAGCACCGCAAATGCTGACCGTGGAAGAGGTGCCCTATGGGTATTGTACTAACTTTCTGCTCAAGGGAGAGGGGCTCGACCCGGATAAGCTTAGGTTGAAACTGGAGAAGAAAGGGCTGTCTCTAATTGTAGTCGGTGATGACTCTACAATCAGGGTTCATATCCACGCTCTAGACCCGGGTAAGATTCTTCATTATGTTGCTCCACTAGGCACTCTGCATGAAATAAGCATACGGAATATGGATGAGCAGTACCAGGACTTTCTCAAGATGCAGAAGGAGGGAATACCGGCGGCGGATATAGCTATTATTGCTGTCATTTCTGGGGATGGGCTTACCGAGGTCTTTAGAAGCTTAGGGGCGGCGGCTATTGTTCTTGGCGGACAGACAATGAACCCTAGCACCAAGGAATTGCTCCAGGCTGTGGAGTCGGTGGTTTCAGATAAGGTTATTATCCTACCTAATAATAAAAATATAGTGCTTACCGCTGGGCAGGTTCAATCCTTGACTGAGAAGAAGGTTGAGGTGGTGCCTACGGAAACAATTCCACAAGGGGTAGCTACCCTTTTAGCTTTTGACTTTGAGGCAGATTTTGAGACAAACACTCAGATTATGAAAAAAGCGAGGTCAACAGTAAAGTCTATTGAGATTACTCGGGCAGTGCGCTCTACCCAGTTAGGTAAGCTTAGTATTAAGAAGAAGCAGGCTATCGGTTTCTTGGATGGGGACTTAGTAGCGGTGGGTGATAATACCACCGATGTCCTTAACGAGGTGTTAGCTAGGCTGGGTTTGGAGGAAGCTGAGGTGGTTACCATCTACTATGGGGCTGATACCGAGGCGGCTGAGGCTGAGCAGGTTAGTGCTAGTATCCGTGAGCAGAACCCCCAGCTTCAAATTGAAGTAATTCGGGGCGGTCAGCCTCACTATAATTATATTGTCTCTGTAGAGTGATAAGCATATAGGGGAGTACGCTATGACAGTCAAGATTGTGACTGATAGTGTTGCCGATTTGCCATCTCAGGTGGTTAATGAGCTGGGAATCACAGTAGTTCCGCTAAATCTTCGCTTTGGAGAAGAGGTCTATCGCGATGGCATTGACCTCACTGCTGAGCAATTCTATGACAGGCTGCAGCATAGCCAAATTCTACCGGTTACTTCAGTGCCATCACCAGCAGCCTTTGCCGAGGCATACGATAAGCTGGCCGAAGAAACCGATGAAATCCTCGCCATCAGTCTTAGTTCTAAGCTCAGTGGTACCTATGAGGTGGCGTTGCAGAGTATAGGGTTAATGAAGCGGAAATGCCGGGTAGAAGTAATTGATTCGCAGTCAGCTATCATGGGGGAGGGGCTTATAGTTATTACTGCGGCTAGAGCAGCTCAGGCTGGAGCTAGCTTTGACGAGGTAAAGGATATCGCCCAGCGCAATGTAAAGCGTGTTGAATTCCGCGCCGCCTTTGATACCCTGGAGTATCTAAAACGGGGTGGGCGCATTGGCGCCGCCCAGGCTCTTATGGGGTCAGTGCTTAAAATAAATCCCATTATAACTATAAAAGATGGGGTGGTTCACCCGGCTGGTAGGGAGCGCTCTCGGGCTAAGGCGATTGACCACTTGTGTCACTTTGCTATGGGCTATGCCCATATTGAGGGGATGGCGATTGAGGATGCGACTACTCCTGATGATGCCGAGATGCTGGCGGAGCGGCTCAGTGTTAAGTTTCCCAAAGAGCGTATCTACCGCTCAAAGACAAGCCCGGTAATCGGCACCCATACCGGTCCTCATATTCTTATTGTATCTGTGTTAGGAGATAGTGAGTAGGTTTTTATGACGGTTAAGATTGTAACCGATAGCACTGCTGACCTTCCTGTCCTGTTGGCTCAAGAACTTGGGATTACCGTGGTGCCAGTCTATGTGCGCTTTGGCCAAAAGGTGTATCGGGATAGGGTTGATATAAGCGAGACTGAGTTTTACCAGAAACTGGTGGAGAGCCCTGTTCATCCTACTACCTCCCAGCCTTCGCCGGCGGATTTTGCCGATGTCTACAAGAAACTTTCTAGAGAGGCTGATGAAATAGTCTCCATCCAGGTTACCAGCAAATTAAGTGGCACCTATAACTCAGCCTTGCAGGGCAGGGAGCTAGCCGAGATGGGGCATCCTATTGAGGTAGTAGATTCTCTTTCCATATCTATGGGTTTAGGTCTGATAGCTATAGCTGCTGCCAAAGCAGCTATAGCTGGAGAAAGCTTGCAGGCGGTAATGGAGGAGATAAGACAGTGCATTCCCTGCATACGCCTGCTTGGTGTTTTTGATACCCTTAAATACTTGCTTTTGGGGGGACGTATCGGTAAGGCCAAGGCGTTATTGGGCAGTGTGCTCAATGTGAAGCCTTTGCTTACCATGCGCGATGGCGAGCTTTTACCGGCTGGTCTAGCCCGCACCCGCAGCAAGGGCATAGACCGTTTATTTGACCTGGTAAAAAATGCCTTGAATATTCAAGAATTAGCTATTGTTCACAGCACTACGCCTGACGAAGCCGGTTCACTCAAGGAGCGTATTGCTTCTATCTTTGACCGGGAACGGATTCACATTGCTAGGCTGGGACCAGCCCTGGGGGTTCATGGTGGTCCAGGCGCTCTAATTTTAGCCTTAATGGAGAAGGTAAGTAGCATCAGGCAGGAGGCTAGCCAAAGCGAGCCAGCAAAGAGGCGGATTTCCTTGCCCTCTCTACATATACCAAAGTTGAACTGCTCTCGCTGTTAGCTATTGCCAGGGTGACCGGAGGCAGGGTCTTGTCAATAAATGTTGAGCCGCTGCGTAAGATTCTTGAGCTTGAGCACAAAAAGGGTTATGTAGATTCAGCAGTAATCGGTGGTTTGGATAGATTCCTCGGCAGCTGGGCTGGTCAGGCTATAGGCTCAATAACTAATCCTCAGCTTGTAAACCGTTTTTACACCCTTCACCTGGCTGATTCTGGCTATGCCTTGTTGACTAAACAGCAACGCAGAGACTGGGTAAAGGTTGTGCTTGACTTTTTAGCCGAGGCGGAGGGCAGGGGAAGGCAGAAGAGGGAAGCCAAGCCAACCCCCTTACCCAGCAGATTGCCTTCACGGTTAAGAGGGCAGACTACAGTGGTTAACCAATCCATTGATTCACCCATCACTGTCATTAGAGGCATTAGCTCAAGCCTGGCGACTAAGTTCAGCAAGCTAGGGGTGAAGACAGTGCGGGACTTGCTTTATTTCTTTCCACACCGTCACCTTGACTATAGCCAGAGGAAATCTATCTCACAGCTTACTGAAGGGGAGGAGGAGACTATTGTTGCTAATGTGTGGCAGGCTCATGAGACCAGGCCGGGTGGTCGACGGAGCACCGAGGCTGTTGTCGGCGATGAAACGGGCAATGTCAGAATAGTGTGGTTTAATAACCCCTACCTGGCTAAAAAGCTAGCTACTGATACACGGATAGTTGTCAGCGGTAGGGTAAGCTTGTTTAACGGGCGCTATGTGTTTGAATCTCCAGAGTGGGAACTAGTGGAGGATAGAGAGTTGATTCATACCGGACGCTTGGTTCCTCTCTATTCTCTTACTCGGGGATTGCGCCCTCGCCAGGTAAGAAAACTGATGAAAGGGGTTATAGACCAGTGGGCATGGCAGGTGGAAGATTTTCTGCCGTCAGGGTTGAGAGAGAGACAGAAGCTACTTGAGCTGCCTCAGGCGATAAGCCAGGCACATTTTCCCGAAGATGAAGATATGAAGACACGGGCAAGGATTCGCCTGGCATTTGATGAGCTTTTCCTCCTCCAGTTAGGTGTGCTGAGTAAAAAGCGCACCTGGCAAGAGGGTCAGCCGGGTAGTGCTCTTAGCACCAAGACGAC
>JAUWEU010000005.1 GCA_030608125.1 Dehalococcoidia bacterium | reverse complement strand
TGAGCTTCCCAGCTAAATTCAGTCCTTTTCCTTTCGTTTGATAAGCTTTCCCACCCTTTCCAGCAAGATATCGGGAGACATGGGCTTCTCAACATAGTCATCCACATCCAGTCGCAGACCAGTTTCCAACTCATAGCGGCGCCGGCTGGCGTCCTCTCTCACCGAGGTTAGAATTAAAATAGGTATCTCCCTGTACTTCGACCACCTGGGGTCTTGGAGCTCTTTGCATACAGCGAATCCATCCATCTTGGGCATTAGGAGGTCAAGAATCATCAGGTCTGGCTTTTCTGCCTTAAGGTTAGCCAAAGCCTCTATCCCATCCTGAGCAGTAACCACTTGATAGTCTTGAGATTCGAGAATCATGGTTACCGCATCCAAAATATCAGGGTCGTCATCAACTACCAGTATCTTCGCTTGCATCTTTACCTCCTTCGAAATTATAATACAGGTCTGGGTAATAGTCCAGCCTTTTCTACGATTTCTGGGACAATATCCTCCCAGCCTACCGCCATAATATGGATGCCGTGAACTCCAGGTATTTCCTTGAGTTGCTCAATAATCTCAAGAACTATTCTCACTCCCTCCTCCTTAGCAGTCTTAGCTTCCTCCATCCTAGTGACTATCTCATCAGGGATACTTACCCCAGAAACATAGTCTCTCATATAGCGAGCCATCCCTGCCGACTTAATGGGTATCACTCCCGCCAGAATATGCACCTGCTTATCTAACCCTCTATCAGTGGTCATCTCCATCCATTTAGCAAACTTGCCAACATTATAGACTGCCTGGGTTTGAATAAAGTCAGCCCCGGCTTTAGCCTTCTTAGCCAGCCTCGCCACTCGGAATTCAAAGGGGTCAGCGTAAGGATTGGCTGCTGCCCCAATGAATAAGGGAACTTCTCCCGAGACATCTTCGCCACAGAGGAATTTCTTCTCATCTCGCATATTTTTCAGGGTTTGGATCAACTGAATGGAGTCAATATCAAAGACATTCTTGGCGGTGGGGTGGTTACCGAACTTCTGATGGTCGCCAGAAAGGCAAAGGATATTGCTGATGCCTAGAGCTACAGCACCCAATACATCGCTCTGAATAGCGATTCGGTTCCTGTCTCGGCAGACTATTTGCAAGACTGGGTCAGCGCCCCCTTGCTTTAAAAGCACGCAGCCAGCGAGGCTGGACATACGCACTATGGCAGTCTGATTATCGGTCACATTAATGGCATCACAGCAGTGGCGGAGCAGCTCACCCTTCCTCTGTATTACTGCGGCACCAGTGCCCTTAGGCGGGCCTGCCTCAGCAGTAACGGCAAACATCCCGCTTTCCAAAACCTTTTCCAGATTTGTTCCCGCTTTCATCACCGTTGCCTCCTTAGGTTTCACTCTTTTTAGGCAGGGTAAAGGTAAATTTGCTCCCGTGGTTGCTTTCGGGGCAAGGGCTCTCAACCCATATTCTACCCCCATGAGCTTCCACGATTCTCCTAGCTATGGACAGCCCCAAACCCGTCCCCTTGATTTCTACATTACTACCGCGGAAGAAGTCATCAAAAATCCGGGGTAGGTCCTCAAGGGAGATGCCAATTCCAGTATCCATAACTTCAACCCATATTTCGTTGTACTCTTCCCTTGCCCTGATGGTAACTACACCTTCAGGCGTATAGCTAATAGCATTGCTTAGTAAATTGGTTATTGTTTGCTGGAGCCTGGGGCTTGAGCCACGAATTTTGGGAAGAACCGAGGGTAATTCTACTTTTAACTTTACACCCTTTTGCGTCGCTACGTTACGCAGGTCATCGACGGAATGCTTAACTACTTGGTGTAAAGAAATCTCTTTTGTCTCCTGGACAATTTGCCCGCTTTCTATACGGGGAATATCTAGAAGGTCACTAATTAAATTTAGGAGCTCTGTAATCCTCAAGCTACTTCTTTTCAACATGTTTCTTTGTTTGTCAGTGAGCTCCCCAGAATAACCACCTAACATGACCCATAAGAAACCTTGAATAGCAGTAAGGGGGGCTTTCAAGTCGTGCGACGCTATGCCTAGAAAGCGGAGAAAGTGATTTCTTTCCTCTTCAAGCTTGGCTATCTCATTAGACGCCTGCTCTAGTTCACCCGTTTTCTCCTGGAGAAGGCGCTGACTCAATTGCACCACTTGCCGCTGCCTCATCCTTAGCTCTCCTGAAATAGCAGTAGCCATATAGGTAGTGGCATAGAGAATCATTACCAAGGCAGCAAGGACAGCCAGAATGTAGCTTCCTTCCTTATATAGTATAGGAGAGGCAAATCCGGCTAGATTAATATGAGGTATTGCCCCAATATACTCTAAGCCCACCAGCAGGATAACCATCAACAGCGCTGAGGTAGCTAGTATATACACCGCCTTGTAGTGAAGTACTATACTCGCTATGATGGCATGAAACACAAAGAAGAAGATAAAGGGGTTTTCTATCCCTCCGGTGAAATGGAGAAGCGTGGTGAGTGCTATTAAGTCAAGGAAGATGTGGATGTTGCCAAAGGCCCTGGCCCTTTGGATTAGTGAGCCAACTCTCTTTGTCTCTAAGCTTCGAACCTGCCATAGCAGCACCAGATTATATAAAGCCATAAAGGCGCAGATAATATACACCGGGAGGATAGAGAAGCCGATGTGGAACACCCTTGATGCGACCAAAGCAGCTATGACAATCCCGATAATGGCAAACCACCTCAGGCGGACGAATATCCTGAGCCGCGTCATTAGGGCTGCTTCCTCGGGAGTATGCTCCCACTCGTCTTCTTCAGCGGGGAAACTGTTACTCAAGTTCATCATGGTAGGCAATCTTCTCTTTTTCTCTCTGGTTTATCTTTTAAGCCGCAATAGTAATCTTCCGTGGTCCCCCGGCAAGGCTAGTGCTCCAGTCTTTGACGGGTTCAATTTCTTGTAGTTTGTCTAACTGACCCATGCTAGCTAGACGGTCATAAATCGTTTGCCAAGCACAAGGGGTATCTGGGTCAATTTCACACTTGCCTCCTACCGACCCGCCGCAAGGTCCATTCAGCAGGCTTTTAGCGCATCTGGTAATAGGACAGATCCCGCCAGTCTTATGGAGGATGCAATTCCCACAGCCAGAACACCGTTCAACCCATACTCCTTCTTCCTGTGGCATCCCCATCGATAAAGTATTAAGTCCTGGAAGAACAGCGATTTTAGGGAATCGCTCACTAATGGCTTGGACTCCCACACCGCAACCCAGCGAAAGGATGGCATCGACTTCTTTTACTTGCTCTTCGATGGTATCGAGGAATTCCCATTCGCACTGACGTTCCACTGTGTGTTCCCTGAACATTCGGTTCTTACTAGATATCTTGTCTGCCAAGCGCAAAGAAGAGGCAAGAACCGCTACCTCTCTGTCCCCACCAGCCATACAGATAGCAACACAGGTGCCGCAACCTAAGAGCAGAATCCTTTCGTAACCTTCGATCATTTGCCTTATTTCTTCGAGCGATTTTTGTTTCGCTACAATCATGTTAAACTCCTTTTATTGGGCTTGGCCCTAACTCCCTTATTCGCTCAGTCATTTCCCTGGCAACCTCGGCAAAACGTGGTCCCTCAGAGGCAGACATGAAGAACATTTCAAGTCTATCCTTTCCTAAGCCGATGTTGTCCAAGATACTCTTTACACGCTCTACCCTTGTTTCGGCACGAACGTTCCCCTCAATGAAGTGGCACGTGCCCTTAAGACATCCAGCAACAAAGGCACCATCAGCACCTTGTTCGAAAGCCTTCAGAATATGCAAGACATCAATCGTGCCTGAGCACGGGATCTTAATAAGCTTAATGTTAGAGGGATATTGCAATCTCATTATGCCGGCAAGGTCAGCAGCAGCATAAGCACAGTAATGGCAACAGAAAGCAATGATCTCGGGCTCAAACTTATTTTCAGACATCAGGTCTCTCCTTAATAAATATTAAGTTGTCAGCTAATTGGCATTAGCAAAGCCTCACTCTTTGCTATTAGTTGCTCTTCCTTATAATGTAGTAGCTGTATCGCCATTCTAGGACACTCCGCAGTACAGATGCCACAGCCTCGACACTTGGCTACTTCTATTTCTGCCACTCCTTCTTGGTTGATGTAGGGGGCTCCATAGGGGCAGACACGCATACAGGTAAGACAGGCTATACACTTCTCTCGATCAACTTGACAAATAGCTCCACCCACTTCAAGCTGCTCCTTAGCTAAGACGGTAGTTGCTCGCCCTGCTGCCGCCTGCGCTTGAGCTATGGTTTCATCAATAAATTTGGGGGAATGTGCCGTGCCACACATAAATATTCCCTCTGAAGTGAAATCAACGGGGGCTAACTTTGGGTGCGCCTCGTGAAAAAAGCCCTCTTTAGTGAGCGGTACTTTCAGGATACGGTTTAACTCCTCATTGCTTTCAGAAGGGATCGTGGGCGTAGCTAATACTAGCAAATCTGAAGACAGAGTGAGTTCTTCACCCAAAACAGGTTCAAGGATGTCAACCTCAAGTTTACCATCGACGGGGCGAACCTGTGGCGGTTTTTCATCAGTATAGCGGATGAATATTATGCCCTCTTTTCTTGCCTTAGTATAAAGTTCTTCTTTGAATCCGTAAGTTCGAATATCCTTGTAAAGAATGTAAATATTTGCCTCTGGGTTTATCTCCTTGATTTTAAGGGCGTTTTTAATAGCCACAGTGCAGCAGACTCGGCTGCAATAATTATAATTCTCCCCTTCTGGCCTAACGCATAAGATCATAGCTATGTCCTTGGCTTGAGTTACTTCTTGAGGGGAATCGGCGAGTTTTTCCTCGAGGTCGCTTAAGGTGAGCACCCTCTCATTCTGTCCCAGGAAAAACTCAGTACCTCGATATTCTTTGGCTCCTGTAGCCACAATTATCACCCCGTGTTCAATCAACCGCTGCTTTTGTCCATTCTCACTAGCTAAAGTTGTCTTAAAGTTACCAACGAATCCTTCTGTCTTGGTCACAACCGTATCAGTGAGGATTTCAATTAGCTGGTTTGTCTTAACTTGCTCTATTACGGATTTCAGAAAGTCCTGGGGCTTCTCCCCATTAAGAGGAATATGAATCCTCCTCGCCCAGCCCCCAAGTTCCTTTTCCTGCTCAATAAGGTATGTCTTAAACCCTTGCTCAGCCAAGTTGAGTGCTGCGGTCATCCCTCCTATCCCGCCACCGATGACTAAGGCATCATGGCTGAGTCCCAAAGTTGTCTTATGTAGTGGCTCAAGCAAGGCAGCACGGGCTACTGCTGCTCGGACCAAGTCTTTAGCTTTTTGGGTTGCTTTTTCAGGTTCATGCATATGAACCCAACTGCATTGATCACGGATATTTGCCATCTCGAATAGATATGGATTAAGACCTGCCTCCCTTATGGTCTCTTGAAATAAAGGCTCATGAGTTCGAGGACTGCAGGAGGCAACCACCACCCGATTAAGGTCATGTTCCTTTATGCCTGCCTTTATCCGCTCCTGAGTGTCCTGAGAGCAGGTGTAGAGATTGTCCTCAGCATAAACGACACCGGGGAGGGTTTTGGCGTATTCAGCTACTTGAGGGACATTTACATATCCACCGATATTTATTCCGCAGTGGCAGACGAAGATGCCAATCCTTGGCTCTTGGCCAGTGATATCAATTTCAGGAGGAAATTCCTTCTCTCTTACCAAGCTACCTCTTGACGGGGAGAGTAAAGCTTCAGCACAAGCCGCAGCGCCACTAGCTTGCATCACTGTCTCTGGAATATCTTTAGGCCCACTAAACGCTCCGCAGACGAATATACCAGCTCTAGAGGTCTCCACTGGCTTGAATGGCTCTGTCTTGGCAAAATGAAACTCATTGAGTTCAATCCCCAGCTTATCTGCCAGCTCGGCTGCCTGCTTAGGAGGACCCAAACCTACGGAGAGGACCACCAGTTCGAATTCTTCGGTAAATAACCCACCATCTTCAGATTCGTACTTTATCACTAACTTGTCAGTCTCCACGTCCTGTTCCACTTCCGATATCCGACAACGGATGAATCTTACCCCGTACTCTGCTTTAGCCCGCTGTAGGTATTTATCAAAATCCTTCCCATAAGTACGCATATCCATATAGAAGATGGTACACTCTACACCCTTGGCGTGCTCTTTAGCTATTATCGCCTCCTTAATTGCATAGGTGCAGCAAACTGAGGAACAATAAGGCCTGTCGCAGGAAAAATCTCGGGAGCCGACACATTGAATAAAGGCTATCGATTTGGGCTCTTTCCCATCCGAAGGTCTTTGAATGTGACCCTGGAATGGCCCAGAGGCAGAGAGTATTCGCTCAAACTGAGTGCTAGTAATTACATTAGGAAATCTCTCATAACCATATTCAGGCTTCAATTGGGCGTCAAATTCATCAAACCCAGGAGCTAATATCACGGAACCCACATTGAGCTCGATTATCTCTTCCTTCTGTTGGTGATCTATGGCATCTGCTTTACATGCCGCTACACACTGCAGGCACTCTGAGCAAACAGCGCAGTTTAGACACCTATTTGCTTCCTCTACGGCAGCCTCCTGGCTGAGACCAGGTTCTATTTCATCGAAGTCTTTCACACGCTCCTGGGGTGCTCTTTTTAGTACCTCAACTCTTCCTTTCTCCTCTATCTTTCTCTCAGGAAGAGGTGCAACCTGAACTTCTCTCACCCTCCCCTCTTTAAGGTCGACTCCGTTTAAGAATCTGTCTATGGATTCGGCGGCTTCATTCCCATGGGCCACCGCCTCAATAACAGATGCTGGACCCCTAACAATATCACCCCCAGAGAAAACACCGGGAAGGTTTGTCTCCAGTGTAATCTCATCCGCCTTAATGGTTCGCCGTGGGGTTTGCTCCACGTCCTCAAAGCCTGTAAGGTCTGGCCTCTGACCAATAGCGATTATCACCGTATCTGCCTCTATAGTAGGTCCTGCTTCTTCCGAGAACTTTGGCGCAAACCTGCCATCATCTTCATAGACAGAGGTGCAAACCTGAGTCTCCAAACCAGTCGTCCTCCCATCCCGGCTCAGTATCTTTCTTGGTCCCAATGAGCCGTGGATGACCACCCCTTCCTCCTCTGCCTCCTCTATCTCCCAGTCATGAGCAGGCATCCTATCTTTAGAAGTCAGGTCTCTTGTCTCGAGGCAGACAAGGTGAACCTCTTTTGCTCCTACCCTCAGTGCAGATTTAGCGCAGTCGATACCTACATTACCACCTCCAATGACTATCACCCTCTGCCCAAAGTCTTCGATTTTCTCTCCTGACTTCACATCTCTCAAGAAGGGCAAACCATAAAGTACGCCCTTGGCTTCTGCTCCTTCTACTGGGAGCCTTGCTGGATTTTGTGCGCCTATGGCTATATAGATTGCTTTATATTCTTTCCGGAGTTCCTCAAGGGTTATATCCCTGCCAACTTTCGTATTTGTCCTCAATTCTATCCCGTAGGCAAGTAGGCGGTCTATTTCGTAGTTGGCCATTTCTTTCGGACTTCGATAATCAGGAATACAGCTTGCAATCATGCCGCCGGCTTTATCAGATGCCTCAAAGATGGTGGTAGGATACCCCTTTTCTAGTAGTCTCAGGGCACAGGTCAGTCCCGAAGGTCCTGCCCCAATAATGGCGACCTTCTCTTCCCTCGTCGGCTGTATAGCTTCCGGAGGCTCCTCGCCATTTTCCCTTGCCCAATCTGCAATGAACCTATGCAAGAGTCGAGTTGAGACAGACTCATCTACATCTTTTCTGTTACATTCGTTCTCACAAGGGTGGTGGCATACCCTGCCGCATATTGATGGGAATGGAAGCGTGTCCCTAATCACACCCAAAGCCTCTGTAAACTTGCCTTGTGAGGTTAAGGCAACATATCCCTGAACTTTTACGCCCGCCGGGCAGCTATCCCTGCAAGGCGAAATCCCAGCCTTTTCTATTGTATAGGCATTGGGGATTGCCTGTGGATACGGTCGATAGATGGCGTGTCTATTTGATAGACCCTTATTAAACTCTGAACTTATCTCTACAGGACAAGCACTTTCACATTCAGCGCAGCCAGTGCACTTCGCCAGATCGACATACCTGGGTTTCTTAAGAATCTTGACTCGGAAGTTCCCAGCTTCTCCAGATATCTCCTTCAGCTCTGCATAGGTTATGAGTTCGATATTAAAGTGCCTGCCGCATTCTACTAGCTTGGGGGAGAGGATACACATTGAACAGTCATTAGTGGGGAAGGTCTTGTCTAATTGAGCCATTACACCGCCAATGGCAGGAGATGATTCTACTAAGTAGGCGAGAAAGCCCGACTCTGCTAAATCAAGAGATGCCTGTATCCCGCCTATTCCTCCCCCCAAAACCAGGACAGCTCCTACTTCTTTAGTTTCTGATTTCGTATCCATTTCCATGCACTCTTACCTCACATTTATCCTGTTATGTGACAAAGGCTTCTATTTCGGCGAAGAGCCGCTTATCTTCAAAGAGATTGACTGAGATTGCTCCAGATGGACAGGCAGCACATACTCCACAGCCTCTACATAAGGTGGTAACTAAATGGGCAACCCTGCTCTGATTCTCCACCCGGAGCTCTATAGCTTCATATGGACATAAGGTAACACAGATGCCACATCCTGAGCAGATATCCCCATTGACTGACACGGGAAGGGTATATCCCCCTTCTGCCGCCATATTCTTTAGGACATCCCACACGCTGGAGAACTTCACATTCTGCGGGCAGCGTTGCTCACAGATCCAACACTCAGAACAATACCAAATATAAGAACTACTTAAAGCCCTTCTCATCATCCCAAGGTTTACCATTCTGGCTATCTTCCTTGGATCATGCTCAGCATATACCTCGTGAATGGGGCACCCTGCTGTACAAGTTCCACAGGAAAAACACGCAGTTATGTCTTGAGCACCCTCCTGGGCTGCAACCTTAAGCTTAAAATTTGGATCGAGTTCTGATACTCGGATTGGCTGATCATCCATTGGGCTTTCACCTCCTCAGCCCAAAGCGAAATTCGCGATTACTGCTTGCCCTTAGGAAATTCCCTAAGGTTTCTTTATTTCCTTCCACCTCAACCACGCAGGTACGACAAGACCCAATAGGGGTAAACTCAGCTCCATGACACAGGGTAGGAATATCTATACCATTTTCTTGGGCGACCTCAAGAATGGTCATCCCATCACTACCGCTCAGTTGGGAACCGTTTATTGTTATAGTTATCTCATCAATCTCTACCTTCAAATCTTATCCTATCTGGGACATATCTTCAACCACCTATACCAGCATGCCTTCCATCTGAGCTACGATTTGCTCATTAGTAAAGTGATTGAGGCTTATAGCATCACTAGGACAACCACCGACGCAGGCGCCACAGCCTTTGCATAGAGCTTCGTTAACCCGACACACCTCTTTCTCCTCATCAAAGGAAATAGCACCAAAGGGACAAATGAGTTTACAGGTCTGGCAGCCGGAGCAGATTTTTTCATTAATAACGGCAGTAGCCGCCTCAATCTCCACCTTACCCTTGCTAATCATAGCCAGAGCCTCAGCCGCCGCCGCTGATGCCTGAGCCACAGTATCAGGTATATCCTTGGGACTCTGACAGCAGCCAGCCACAAATATTCCGTCAGTCATAGTAGCTACCGGGTCCAGCTTGGGATGTCTCTCCAGGAAGAAGCCATCGGCACTACGGCTGATATTAAATAGACGGGCAACAGCCTCAACATCTGGTTGCGGCTCAAGAGCGCAACTTAGAATAATCATGTCCACTGGCAGGCGACGCTGCCTGCCGATTAAGGTATCCTCAAATTGAATAATGAGCTTACCTTCTTCTTCAGGCTTTTCGGCTATGTTGGTTATTTCTGCTGGGCGACCTCGGATAAAAATCGTCCCTTCGTTAAGAACCCGATTGTAGAACTCCTCAAAGCCTTTACCAAAGCTCCTAATATCAATATAGAATTCGTAGACCTCAGCCTCAGTATGCTCCTTTATCAGGTGAGCAAGCTTCATAGAATACATACAGCAAACTCGGGAGCAATACTCGTGATACTTCTCATCTCTACTGCCGACACAGTGGATAATAGCCACACTCCTCGGATGTGAGCCATCTTTAAGCACGATTTCGCCTTCAGTGGGACCGGCAGAATTAACCATCCTCTCAAACTCAAGGCTGGTGATAACATTGTCTAGTCGCTTATAGCCATATTGATAAATAGGAGTAGGGTCAAAGACATTAAAACCAGTGGCTAAAATTATAGAGCCAACCTCTACCTCAATAATCTTGTCTTTCTGCTCAAAATCAATAGCCTCAGCTTCACAGACCTTCTCACAGAGACGGCAGGTACCCTTTAAGAAATAGGCGCAGTGTTCAGTATCAATGACCGGTATATTAGGCACTGCCTGGGGGAAGGGGGTGTAAATAGCCTTTCTCTTGCCTATACCGGCATCAAACTCACTGTCAACCTTCCACGGGCATTTGGTTTGGCATAAGCCACAGCCGGTGCATCTATCCTCATCAACATACCTTGCTTTCTTCCTGATTCTAACCTTGAAATTCCCGATATAACCTGAAACCTCCTCAACCTGGCTATAGGTCATTAGCTCAATATAGGGATGAGAGCCGACCAGGGTCATCTTCGGAGTGAGGATACAGGCTGAGCAATCCAGGGTAGGGAATGTCTTATCCAACTGAGCCATGTGCCCTCCGATGCTGGGCTCCTTCTCCACCAGATAGACCTTGTGCTCAGAATCAGCAACCTTCAACGCCGCCTGAATGCCAGCAATACCTCCACCCACTACCAGAGTATTGGCGTTAACCGGAACTTCCCTGGTCTCCAAGGGCTGTTGGTAATAAACTCGCCTTACCGCAGCGCTGACTAATGCCTTAGCCTTCTCGGTAGCTTCTTGTTTATCCTCAGTTACCCACGAGCAGTGCTCACGAATATTTGCCATCTCAAATAGATACGGATTTACCCCTGCCTCATGACAGGCACGGCGAAAGGTAGGCTCGTGCATGGTTGGTGAGCAGGAGGCAACAACTACCCGATTAAGCCCCAAGTCCCTAATATCATTCTTAATTAGCTCCTGCCCCGGGTCAGAACACATAAACTTATAATCACGAGCCACCACTACCGAATCCAAATCCTGGGCAAACCGGGTTACCTCTTCTACATCCACAGTGCCAGCGATATTGCTCCCACAATGACAGATATAAACACCGATTCTAGGTTCCACTGTTAGCCTCCTGCTTTACCTTGGATATATAGTCTAGCACTTGGCTTGGTGAAACTATATTCGTGTTTAATCCCAGTGATATGGGGTCAATCCCTAAAGCAATGCCAATTAACTGACTAGTGAACAAAACGGGCAAGTTATAATTAGTTTTGAATTTACTATTTACCTTACTCTGATAGGCGTCAAGGTTCATCTGGCACAGCGGACAGGGTGTAGTCAGGCACTGAGCACCATTCTCCACAGCATTCTCTAGTAGTTTGCGAATTAAGCCTAGAGCCAGACCCTCTTCAGGGATGATTAAAGAGCCACCACAGCAACGATTCTTTAACGGGTAGGGAACAGCCTCAGCACCCAGGCTCTCCACTATGCGGTCAAGGGACTGGGGGGACTCTGGGTCATCAAAGCCATAATCAGGGCGAACCATCTGGCAGCCGTAGTAGGGGGCTACCTTAAGTCCATTAAGTGGTCGGTTAACCTTGGACGCAATAATCTCAGGGGTAATGTCACCAAATAGGACTTCCATCAACTGCCTTACTCGCACCTCCCCGTGATACTCCAAATTAATAACAGCTAAAGCCTCATTTACCTCTCCCATTAACTGAGCGTGCTGTTTTAAGCGCAAATTCGCTCCATATAAGGTCACGAAACAGGAACTGCAAGGCGTTACCAGGTCTAGTCCGGTTTTCTCAGCCAGAGCCAGGTTGCGAGCTGCCACCAAAATAGCCTCTCGTTCATCTAATGAGCCATAAGGAGTTGAGCCACAGCATGTCCAGTCCTCCAACTCAATTAACTCCATATCCAAAGGCTTGGCTATAGCCTGAACCGAGAGACCAAGACCTTTGGC
>JAUWEU010000034.1 GCA_030608125.1 Dehalococcoidia bacterium | reverse complement strand
GATACCTTCGCCTGGGACGAGATAGACAAGCTCTACGACAGGTTCAGACAACTCTACACTACCAACCTGGATACTGTAGCCAAAGCCCAGGCTCAGGCAGAAGCCTACTTAAGAGAAGCCGAGATTGAGTCAGCCAATGGCATTATCCGAATACCAACCAACTGCGGTCAGCAGCTATACGATGTCATTGACATAACCGATAGTCGGGCTGGGCTCAGCGCCGAGAAGAAGAGGGTGCTAGGACTAGTCCTGGTCTATCAGCCAAGCAAAGGCCTGTATGAGCACCGATTGTCGCTGGCGGCAGTGTAGGGATTGTTTTATCTACCTCACCTCCTGTGACCCCCTCTCCTTCAAAGGAGAGGGGGGGGATTATGGGTTATGAAGGGGTGAAGCCCCTTCAAACTTCCCTATAAGCGACCTCTTTTTGAGGGGGCAAAATACTAAAGGAGAGTCTAAGAGAGGCGAATACGGGGTCCCCGCAAAAACCTTGTTTTTGTGGGGTAAAAATCCTCTCTTACATAACCAATTCCCCTTCCCCTTAATAAGGGGAAGGGGATAAAGGGGATAGGGTTTTAATAAATATTTAAAGGGGGTTATGGGGAAATGAACTTAAGGAAAGCAGTGCTAAAGAGTTTTAACTCTGGTGATTACACGGCTACTATCCAGCTCACTGGCAGCTACAAGGTTTACCTGGAAGGTATTGCTGTGGCTAGAAATTTGCCAGCGGCAGAAATGGCTCTGGGCAGGAAGGTAGCCGTTATATTTTTTGATGAGTATAACCCCAAAGAAGCAGTAGTGGTCGCCGTTTACACCTAGGTTGTGGTGTAATGAAATTTCACTACGGGTTTTACTACTGTTGACGTCTATCTGCATAACCTACAGAAGCCGACACAATACGGCAGGTAGTACTATTTGCCGACACCAGGGCATGTATCCTATTGTTCCCGGGAAGCTTTGTTGACACAAGACACTTTTAGGGTATAGAATAAGCCAAGTGGCAACACAGGCTTGGTGAACTTTTTTTATCTTATCCTGCTCTCAGGGTGTAGGCAATGGAAAACATTGATAAAACCAAAGAACAGCTTATTCAGGAATTGAAAGCCCTGCGCCGGCAAGTGGCTGAATTTGAAAAGTTAGAAGCCGAGCGCAAGCGGGTGGAGGAGGCGCTGCGGGAGAGCGAAGGATTTAGTTCCAGCCTGCTGACTAATTCTCCCCATCCCATGCTAGTTATCAATCCAGATACGTCAGTAAGATATGTGAATTCGGCGCTGGAAAGGCTAACCGGTTTTTCCTCAGTAGAGATTATTGGCAGGAAGGCTCCATACCCCTGGTGGACAGAAGAAACATTACAGAAAACCCGCAGGGACTTGGAAGAAGCTATGGTCAAGGGAGCGAAGCGGCTTAAAGAGCTATTTCAAAGGAAGGATGGGGAGCGATTCTGGGTTGAGATAACCTCTACGCCAGTAATGCACAACGGGCAGTTCAGGTATTACCTAGCAAACTGGCTTGACATCACTGAGCGCAAGCAGGTGGAGGAAAAGATAACGCAGGCTGCTGAGGAATGGAGAACAACCTTTGACTCTATTACTGATTTAGTTTCTATTCACGACAAGGATTTCAGGCTTACTAGGGTGAACAAGGCTTTTGCTGATACCTTTAACATGAAACCCAAAGAGCTTATCGGTAAACTCTGTTATGAAATAGTCCATGGGACAAACGAGCTGGTGCCCGATTGCCCTCATAAAGCAACAATTGAGACCAAAGAACCGGCTTCGGCAGAACTCTTTGAACCTCACCTGGGTATTCATCTTGAAGTGACTACATCGCCTATATTTAATGAGAGAGGCGAGGTTGTGGCTTCTGTTCATGTTGCCAGAGACATCACCGAGCGCAAGCGAACAGAGGAGCAACTCATCGTCACTGACCGGCTGGCTTCTATTGGCGAGCTGGCATCGGGTATCGCCCATGAACTCAACAACCCGCTGACCAGTATTATTGGCTTCTCACAGCTACTTTTAGACAAAGATATCTCAGACGATGTCAAAAATGACTTGAAAATAATATATAGTGAAGCCCGGCGCACTGCTGAGGTAGTGAAGAGCCTCCTCATCTTCGCTCGGAAACATGCCCCACTAAAGCAGCTAGTAAATATAAATAGTATTATTGAAAAGGTGCTGGAACTTCGTGCCTACGAGCAGAAGGTGAACAACGTCCAGGTCAATACCCGGTTTGCTCCTGACCTGCCGGCAATTATGGCTGACTATTTCCAACTGCAGCAGGTCTTCCTCAATATTGTTATCAATGCCGAGTATTTTATGCTTGAGGTACACCATAGAGGTACCCTGACTATTACTACCGAACGGGTAGGGAAAACTATCAAGGCTTCCTTTACTGATGATGGTCCCGGGATTAGTAAAAAAAACCTGGGGCATGTATTCGACCCCTTCTTTACCACCAAGGAAATAGGCAAGGGGACCGGGCTGGGCTTGAGCATCTGTCACGGGATAATAGCCGAACATGGCGGCAGGCTCTATGCCGAAAGTAAACTGGGCAAAGGAGCCACCTTTATCGTGGAACTACCTATCAGTAACCATTGATAGGGAAGGAGCAGTTAAATGAAAAACTCTAGGGCTGGCGCAAAGAGAATCCTGGTAGTTGAAGATGAACCAGCAATTTGTCAGGTGTGCCTGAGAGTCTTTACCAGTGAAGGGTTTGAGGTGGATAGTGCTGCCAACGGGGGTGTGGCTCAAGATATGTTAGGGGAAAAGAACTACGACCTTTGCCTGATTGACATCAAGACACCAATAATGGACGGTAAGCAACTCTATCAAGTTATCGTTGGCAAACATCCCAAGCTAGTCAAGGGGGTGATATTCACTACCGGAGATGTGATGAATGGATACACTCAAGGTTTTCTGGAGCTAGCCGGCCGACCATATCTGCTCAAACCATTCACTCCTGATGAGCTAAGAAGCATAGCTAGAGGAACCTTGAGGCGGATGGAGAAATGACGGAAAAACAGAAAACAATACTGATTGTTGATGACGAGGAGGCAATAGTGAGGCTTCTTCATCAGAAGCTATCAGGTGAGGGCTATCGTTGTGAGGAGGCTAGTAGTGCTGAGCAGGCGCTGGATAGGCTAAGAAGTAACGCAGTTGAGCTGGTGATTCTGGATATTAAAATGCCGGGCAAATCGGGAACCGATTTATTGCCGGAAATAAAAGCTAGCTATCCTGATACGGCGGTGATTATGGCTACTGCTGTTACAAATACCAATATCGCCATTGAGTGCATGAAGCAGGGGGCTTACGATTATTTAACCAAGCCATTTGACCTAGATGAGGTTGTCTTAAGTGTAGACCGGGCTCTGGAGAAAAGGAGGCTGGAGCTTGAGAATAGGGATTACCAGCAGCACTTGGAACGGAAGGTAGCGGAACAAGCCAAGAAAATACGTGCCTCATTTCTCAGTGCCATAACTGCCTTAGCCTATGCTCTGGAAGCCAAGGATAAGTATACCAGCGGTCATTCGCAGAGAGTAGCCGAAATCTCGGTAGCTATAGCCAAGGAGCTGGACATGCCTCAAGGCAGTATCGATAAAATACGGCTGGCTGGACTAGTCCATGATATCGGTAAGATAGGAGTAAAGGAATCTGTCTTAAATAAAACAGGCAGACTCACTGATGAGGAGCATCAGCATATAAAATCACATTGCGAAGCCGGGGAGCGTATCTTAATTCCTATTGTAGAAGATGAAGAAATTTTGAAGGCGGTTAGGCATCACCACGAGCGCTACGATGGCAGAGGTTATCCTGATGGGTTGTCCGGTGAGCAAATACCACTGGGTGCCAGAATTCTAGCTGTGGCTGATGCCTATGACGCTATGACATCTGAGCGTCCCTACCGGAAGGCAATGAGTGCTGAAACTACTTACACTGAGATAGAGCGCGGTAAGGGCATTCAATTTGACCCCGAGGTAGTTGATGCCTTTCTCAGAACTAGAAAATTAGCCGGTTCTGTTGTTTGATGTTACCAGAAGGCACTACTGGAAAATTGGTGGAAAAACTAGGGAGGGTTAGATGGACAGGAAGAAAATACTTATAGTTGATGATGAACAAAATATCAGATTACTGGTAAGCAGCATGCTGGGTAAAGATTATGCCGTCATCGGGGCAAGTGATGGGGAGGAGGCAATAGATATTGCTCGCAGTCAAAAACCAGACTTTATCCTGATGGATATTTTGATGCCCAAGGTGGATGGCTATATCGCTTGCCACGCAATTAAAACGGATCCGGCAACTAAGGCGATTCCGGTGGTCATGCTCACTGCTGTAGGCTATGAACTCAACAAGAGGCTTGCTGAAGAGGTAGGTGCTAACGGATATATAACCAAGCCATTTAGCCCTCAGGACTTGCTGGATACAATTGACCGATGCGTGACAAAACCCAAATGAGGCACAATGCTTCCTTATCACGATAAGCGTTTTGCCTGGTAAGGACTACCTAGTTCTCACCCGCGGTAGCGTGAAGTAGAAGGTGCTTCCCCTGCCCGGCTCGCTCTCAAACCAGATGCGACCTCCATGATACTGAATTACTGCCTTACAAATAGACAGCCCGAGTCCTGTCCGCTGAGGAATATCTTTGTGCCCAGTCTTATAGCTTCCTTCTAATGGTTCAAATACTCTATCTCTTATATCGGGGGCAATACCTATGCCCGTATCGGAAACATAAACGCAGGCATTATCCTGTTCACTAGTAATGCCGACCTTGATGGCTCCCTCTATAGTAAATTTAATGGCATTGTCTATAAGTCTGCTTATGACATCGGTTAGACGGTCAAAGTCCCCGTAAATAGGCGGGGAGGCAGCACGGCTATCAACTGTTAGCGTTAGTCCCTTTTGGAGGGCTAAGCCTTGCCTGGCATTTACTGCTTCGGTAGCCATTTTCAATATGTCGGTCTCAACCAGATGCCATTCTATCCTGTCCGCTTGTAACTCCGACAGATAGAGTATATCGTCCACCAAGCGTGTCAGGTGTTGAGACTCACTATATATTATCTTGGCGAACTCTTCCCGCTGTAGTTCGCCTTTATCCTGGCTAAATAATAACTCGCTGAAGCCTAGAATTGAGGTCAGGGGGGTACGTAGATGGTGAGAAACATTAACCAGAAGGCGAGCCTTACTTTCGTTTGCCTTCTGGAGTTCTTCATATAGCTTTTCCAGGTCCCTTTTTCGTTTCAGCTCTCTTTCTTGGAATTTCAGTTTATTAGAAAGATTTCCGCCGAGAAAGGCGACTAAACAGAATGTTATTGCTTGAAATACCAGCCAGATGATAATGTTAGTCAATTCAGAATGAGTCGTTGGGATAAATAGGGATGAGCTAGCAATTAGCCCCACTGATTCTAGTGCCTTCATAGCACTGACCACTATCACTGCCCAAGCAATTACAACCGCACCGAAAGGTAGATTTAGAAACAGGCTTACCCCCAGTATCTGGACTAGGTAAAGTGCGAAGAACATGCTATTGAGACCGCCAGTGAAGTAGACAAGAACGGTGATAGCAATTACATCAGTAATAGTCGAGACAATAACTACCGTAAGGGGAAATTGCCATCTCCTGGTCAGGTAGTAATAGAGGGTATTACCTAGCAGGAGTACACCGGCCACAATATGGATAGGCACCAGGTGGAAGCTCATTCCCCAGAGAAGGTAGGTAGCCACGACAAATGTCCAAACAACCAATATTAACAAGTAGCGTGTTCTGATAGCCTGCAGACACCTACCCTGATTCTCTCTACCTTGCAACTCTAGAATGAACTTGGGCAAGGTCATTTATCCTCCTCAATTTGCCTTGAGTCACCTTAAGTCTTCATTGCCGCCTATGCTGATGCTACTCCTATAGTCTCTCATTTGTCAAATGTCCTCAATCCTGCAAAATTATGGTCACTAGTACTTTCACCGGTTTGGAGAAGATAAAGCCAATACTCTTTCCTATCAAGTGCTAATGTACCCCTTCTCTAGCTGTTCCAATATAACTCAAGTCCAGAATGTGAGGTTGAGATAATAATAACTTGATTTGTTACCTCTAGGGAATAAAAAAGAGGCTGAGGACTCAAATCCTCAGCCTCGCCACTTAGCACTATTAGGATTGGAATAGTGCCGGCGGCTCAGCCTTTCTCTTAGCTACCTCCTCAATCCCAAACACGGCAAAGGGGTCATCTATTAACCTGCCTATCTCATCCACTGCTAAAGACCACCGCGCTAAGAAACCCTCTCGGTAAAGCTCAGGGCTTGGCCACAGCCCAATGCCCACCATTATAAGAACCATACCGCCAATGGTAATAGCAAAATCCCCTTTATCCGGCTTATTCTTTGCTCATACCCCTGGCAAGACCCTTTAGGAGGGTCAGGATACCGATGATGGCACGCTGTACCTCAACCGTCTCTTGTGATAGTACCCTGGCTACATAGGGGTCCAATCCCCCACCACTATAGACTGTATTTGCCTCAGCTATGCCGGGCGGGTGGGGAGATAGGTAGCCAGCTAAAGCAAATAGCTCATTCTCCTCAAAGCCTAGGGGTGCGGCAATTTTACGCAAAATGTGGGCTGAGGGGAAGCGCTCGCCTCTCTCTATGCGACCCAGGTGTGATGGAGATACACCTGATTTAGACGATAGCTCCTGCAATGTCAGCGGTATCGTAACCCTTTGTTGCCTGATTATTTTACTTAGATTATTGATGTCCATAATTATATAATAATTTGCCACTTGGCAAATGTCAATTCCTCTAGTCAAGTTTTGATGTGCATGCTTCTATATTTATATTAGCCGGCTGGGATTAACCAGACATAAAAAGTATGTTAAATTTTCATTAAAATCTTAGGGATGTATCTGAGATAGAATTCACTCTCAGATTTATGAATTAGTTCAGTTCCTTGACGGCTAAAGTTATGGGTTATACAATAGCGTTGCTGAAGTAGATGGCTAAGAAATACGATGTTATCATTGTGGGTGGTGGTCCGGCGGGCATCTTTGCCGCTTTGGAGTTGTCTCAGGCATCCGACCTAAGTATCCTGCTTATAGAGAAGGGGAGGGATATTGATGAGCGCAGCAATCTAGTTTGTGGTTTGGGTGGTGCTGGCGCTTTTAGTGATGGTAAGCTGACGCTAACATTGGAGGTAGGCGGTCGGATTAGAGATTATCTCGAGAAGAGCCATGCCGAAGCCTTGATTAAGTATGTTGATGATATATACCTTAAATTTGGTGCTTCAGATAAGCTCTATGGGGTTGGGAGTGGGGTTGATGAGTGGTGTCGCCGAGCTTGCTTGGCGGAATTACGGCTGATACCCGTACCCCTACGGCATTTAGGCACTGAGCGTTGCCGTTTGGTGCTTAAGGCTATGCGGGATTACCTTATTTCACGCCTGGAATTTAAGCTTGAGGTAATGGCTTCCACTGTTATTGTTGATAATGGTGAGGTTAGGGGGATTGAAACTGAGGCTGGGGATAGGCTTGACTGCCGTTACCTGATTCTGGCACCGGGCAGGGAGGGGGCGGATTGGTTATCCACAGAAGCTGAGCGGCTTAACCTAACCATGCATAGTAACCCTATTGATGTTGGAGTTAGGGT
>JAUWEU010000044.1 GCA_030608125.1 Dehalococcoidia bacterium | reverse complement strand
GCAAAAAGGAGACTCAATACGGGACACAGATTTTCCTCATCAGCGACGAAGCCTATCGCAAGATTATCTACGATGGCTTGAAATACCCGTCACCTTTGCTTCATCACCCGCAGAGTATCATCGTCACCTCTCATTCCAAGGATTTGGCGCTGCCTGGTGAACGTATTGGCTACATCGCCGTAAATCCCACCTGCAGCCAGCGAGAAGAATTGGTGGGCGGGCTTATTCACTGCAACCGAACGCTGGGATACGTTAATGCCCCAGCCCTGATGCAACACTTAGTGAGCCGTTTGCAGTCAGTGACTGTCCCTGTAGCCGAGTATCAACAGAGGAGAGATTTCTTATATGACCAGCTTATTGAGATGGGCTATTCGGTAATGAAGCCCCAAGGGGCTTTCTACATGTTCCCCAAATCACCGCTGGAAGATGATGTTGCCTTTGTCAGGGAGCTGCAGTCGTGGCGAGTGCTGACTGTACCCGGTCGTGGCTTCGGGACACCAGGCTATTTTCGGATATCATATTGTGTTGATGATAGGACACTGGAAGGTTCCTTAGCTGGTTTTCGTAATACTGCCCAAAAATTCAATTTATGTTAGCCTTCGGGAAAGGTTCGTTTCATTCATCTTTCACAAAAGAAGCTATACTACCACCGCTAATTCGGCACCTAAAAAATCTTGTTCTCGGGCATAATTAGTTTAGGCAATGGAGGAATTATGGATAAAATGTCAAAGGAGGAAAAGAGGTCGTCCGATAGTGTGGCAGGACTGATAGCCAAAGAGGAAACAGAGCCGATTGCCTCCTTCCTGAAAATGAGGATGCTGGAGCTATCCCCGGGCTATGCCAAGGTAGCCATAAAGCTAGTCTCCGAATACCAGAACTTTAATGGTCTAATCTTCGGTGGCATAATAATGGCGGTAGCCGACCAAGCGTTTGCCTATGCTTCTAATTCTCTAGCCCATCCTAGCATAGCCTCTCAGTTCAACATCCATTTCGTCGCCAGCGCCGCAGTGAATGACGAACTAACTGCCGAGTGCCGGGTGGTGAGGAGCGGTCGACGGGTTGGTATCTCCGAGATGGTTGTGACTAACCAAGACGGCAAACTCATCGCCAAAGCCACCGGCACAACTATTCCTGTGAGCTAAAATTGATGTTAACCCTATCCCCGGTATCCCTTCCCCCTTAATAGAGGGAAGGCGAAGATTTTATTAAGAGGGGCACTAGCCACTCTTAAACTCCCCACATTAACCAAAAATTAACCCAGAGAGGAGAGTTAAAGAGGGCAAAGCCTCCAAATATGCTTATAGGGAGTCTTAGAGGGACTTCGTCTCTCTAACATAACCATTCCCCCTTCCCCATAATAAGGGGAAGGGGGATTAAGGGGGATGGGGTCATTAACTAAAAACTAAAAGGGGTGAGTTAGTAGATAGCCTCCTTGCTCTGGTATTGACAGACTGATTTTCCTTATGATAGACTATCTCATTGTTAGGATAATGGGCAGAAAGGCTATAGCAATGTCCACTGCCTCTCACAGAGTGGAGAGAATTGCCTTCATCTTTACCAGGCGCACCTCGGTGCGCTTGGGGGGTTTTGATATGCATATTTAGCTAAGTAAATTTATGTAACTAAATATAATTTGATACAGAGTACCTTCCAGGCGGGAGGTACTCTATTTTATATAGAGATAGCCTTTCCTAAATATGTTTGAGGGTAATGAGCGAAATAGAGGTTAATATGATGCAAATGGAAAATCGGGATACAATTCCCCAGCTCATTCGTGGCAATTATGAAAAATTGGGACACCAGGCGGCTATGTGCATGAAACAATTCGGTATTTGGCAGAGGTATAGCTGGGAGGACTACTATAAAAAGGTGAAATACCTCTCGCTAGGGCTGGTGAGCCTCGGTCTTAAGCAAGGGGATGTGGTCTGCATTATCGGGGACAACGAACCTGAATGGTTTTGGGGAGAGTTCGCCACTCAGGCAGCCGGAGGTATCGTCACCGGGGTCTTCGTTGACTCTATTCCATCTGAGGTGAAATATATCGCCGAGCATTCTGATGCCACATTTGCCATAGTTAATGACCAGGAGCAGACGGATAAGTTTCTGGAAATCAAGGGTGAACTACCTTCACTAAAGAAGGTTATCTACTGGGACCCCAAAGGTATGAAGAACTACGATGACCCTATCCTTATCAGCTTCACTGAAGTGATGAAATTGGGCAAGGAATATGAAGAAACACACCCTGGTCTCTTTGAGCAGAATGTGGACAAGGGCAAGGGGGACGACACTGCCTTTATTTACTATACCTCGGGAACTACTGGCTTACCCAAGGGGGCCATACTGACCCACCGAGCCTTGATAAATACAGCTAAACGGTTTATCAGTCGCTACCCCTTAAGCGAAAAGGATGATTTGATTTCTAACTTCCCGGCAGCTTGGGTAGGCGATAGTTTTTTCGCTACTATTCCCCATCTACTTACTGGGGCAAGACTTAATTTTCCTGAGGAGCCAGAAACCATCACTGAGGATACCCGAGAAGTTGGTCCAAACTTCGTGATATATGGTCCCCGGCAATGGGAAGGTCTGGTTAGTGAAATTCAGATAAAGATGATTGACGCTAATCCCTTGAAGAGCTTTTTCTATAACCTATTCCTGCCGATAGGTCATAAGATTGCCGATGCCAACTTCCAGAACAAAAAACCAAATCTATTTTGGCGGGCTCTTCATGGGATAGCCTATGTACTTGTATTCAGACCACTTAAGGACAAGCTAGGACTAAGTAAAGTCAGGTTTGCCGTCACTGGAAGCTCGGTACTAAGCCTGGATACTTTTCGGTTAATCCATGCTATAGGTGTTGAGCTGAGGCAGAACTATGGTAGTACCGAAGCTGGCTTTATCTCTTCCCATGGTAAAGGGGAAATAATGTTTGAAAGCGTGGGGCGACCAGCAGTTAACACTGAGGTCAGAATAACTGATGAAGGAGAACTTCTGGTTAGAAGTGATTGTATGTTTCGTGGCTACCATAAAGACCCCCAGAAAACTGCGGCTACCTTAATAGATGGCTGGTGCCATACCGGGGATGCGGTCAATATTAATGATAAGGGACACATGATATTTATGGACCGGCTGGATCATATGGGTGAGCTAAGTTCGGGAATCAAATATGCTCCCCAGTATATTGAAGGCAGGCTCAGATTCAGCCCATATATTAAGGACGCTATGGTCATAGGGGGTAAGGATAAAGATTTTGTCTCAGCCATAATAAATATGGATTTTGCCATGGTAGGTAAGTGGGCGGAACGCAACCGGTTGCCCTATACTACCTTTGTTGACCTATCACAGAAAAAAGAGGTTGCCGACTTGGTACAAAAAGACCTGGTCCGGGTAAACAGCTATTTACCTGAATCAGCCAGAGTGAGGAAGTTTGTCCTGATGCATAAAGAGTTTGACCCTGATGAAGCCGAACTTACCAGAACCAGAAAGTTAAGAAGAGAATTTATGGAAGAGCGGTATAGAGACTTAATAGAGCGCATTTATAGTGATGGGGAAGAAATAAAAGTCGAGGCTGCAGTAACCTATCGGGATGGTAGAAAGGGTATGGTAACCACCAGCATCAAGGTAAGAACCGTATCGGAAGGACTTTCCGAGAATGGCTGAACTTCTTCAATTTGTGATTACTGGTATAACTGTGGGCATGATTTATGCCCTCATTGCTTTAGGCTTTGTTTTGGTCTGGAAATCCAGCGGCGTCGCCAACCTGGCACTAGGGCAACTGGTGCTAGTTTCTTCATGGTTCACTTATGGGATGCTGGTTCAGGCTGGACTTCCCCTCTGGCTTGGCTTTGCCCTGGTTATCCTCTTCGCCCTGGTTCTGGGCTGGGTGATTGAGAGATTTATCCTGCGTCCACTTATTGCCCAGCCTATCCTGTCCTTAATCACGGTTACACTGGGGCTGGCCTTCTTTATTGAAGGCGCAGTGACTTTCATCTGGCCCTGGAGTACAAAGCCTTTGCCTCATATCTTCCCTCAGGAGACTATCCACATCGGCACGGCAGTTGTTTCCCAGGAATACCTGTGGGCAGCAGCTATCTCCCTAGCCTTATTTGGTCTTTTATCCCTGTATTTTAAGTACAACAAAATGGGTATTGCTATGAGGGCAACCGCTGATGACCAGATGGCTGTCCAGGCCTGTGGCATACCAGTAACCAAAATCTTTTCCCGGTCATGGATGTTCGCCTGTGTCCTAGCTGCTGTCGGCGGCGTTCTTATGTCCAGCATCGGCGGCATCACCTATGGACTGGTTCACACCGGGCTCAAGGCGTTCTCGGTTGTAATATTAGGTGGACTTAATTCCTTCCTTGGTGCTATTATCGCCGGCCCTATAATTGGTCTGGCCGAAAATCTTGGTGGTGGCTATCTGACCCCGCTGACCTGGCCCGGCGTCAGGGAGGTTATCCCGTTCATTATCATCATAATTGTTTTGTTCCTGAAGCCCTACGGCTTATTTGGAGAAGTCCGTATAGAGAGGATTTAGCAAATTGGGTTTACCAGCCGGTACTCGTAATTATAACTATGCCCAGGATATGGCTATTTTCCGAACCAAAACCCACTGGGCATTGCTGCTGGCTATGTTAGTCATCCTGTTCACCGCTCCCCTGTACTGCGGAAACTACTGGCTAAGTGTCGCCAACCTGATTGGTATTACCATTATTGCTGCCACTGGACTGAATATCTTAACCGGATACTGCGGGCAGTTGTCTATCGGTCATGCCGGTTTCATTGCCGTAGGTGCCTATACCTCGGCGGTGCTAACCAACCGTCTTGAGCTCCCTTTCCTGGTAGGATTAATCTGTGCTGGGCTTACTGCCGGGCTGATAGGGATGATTTTTGGTATCCCTTCCCTCCGGGTCAAGGGTTTTTACCTGGCAATCAGCACCATCGCCGCCCAGTTTATCATTATCTGGGTTATCAATCACTGGACTAGCGTAACTGGGGGCTTTATGGGTATCAGTGTACCGCCAGCTTCAATTGGTGGTATTACCTTCATCAGTCAGTCCAGTCAATTCTACCTGATTATGGTAATTACATTGCTGGTAGTCTTCCTGGCGAAAAATCTAGCCAGGACAAGGGCGGGTAGAGCCTTTGTCGCCATCAGGGATAATGACCTTGCCGCCCAGGTGATGGGCATTAACCTCTTCCGCTATAAACTTCTCGCCTTCTTTATTGGTTGTTTCCTGGCTGGAATCGCCGGTTCACTACTTGCCCACTGGATTGGCTTTATGAACGCTGAGAATTTCACCCTAATGGACTCAATTCTGTATATCGGCATGATAATAATTGGTGGCTTAGGTACTACCACCGGTCCTATCTTCGGCGTTATTTTTATCCGGATGTTGCAACAGGGAATAACATTCATCGCCCCAGTCCTGGAAAGCACCTTTGACCTACCTGCCGGATTTACCACCGGCATCGGGCCAATGGTATTTGGGCTGGCGATTGTTTTGTTCCTGATACTGGAGCCCCGGGGGCTAGCCCACCGGTGGCAATTATTCAAGGCATCCTACCGGCTCTGGCCTTTCTCTTATTAATTCGTTGAAGGAGGATAGGACAATGTAATACCGCCCAAAGACCTTGCCTAATAATCTTAAGAAAGGAGACAGGATAAATGAACTGGAAAAAGCTGCTAAAGATGGCGGGAGTTGTATCTCTGGCACTAATGATTACCATAATACCCCTGCTGAGCGTCGGCTGTGCCGGTGATGGCACCAAGGTAAAGGTAGGCTTTAGTATCTGTTACACTGGTGTTGCTGCCGAAAAGGGACGCCCCATGGGTAATGCCAAGCTGGACTGTATTAAATACATTAATGAAGAGCTTGGTGGCGTTGCTGGATATGAGATTGAGGTGATGTGGCGTGACAACCAGTATGATGCGGCTAAGGCGGCTACCATCATTAATGAGCTAATGAATGCTGGGTGCCTCCTCTTCACCACTAACTCTTCCAAGATGATGATGGCGTCTGCGGAGATTGCCAACCGGGCTGAATTCCCCGGTTTTGCTGTCTTCAGCGCTCCGGTATTGACCAATCCGCCGCAGCACATCTATGCCCAGATGCCTGATTACGGTGACGACTGGGCTGCCTTTGCCCAGTACTACCTGGACAACATCTGGGAGGGCGAGGGAAACCCCACGATGGCGTTGCATCTCTTGGATAATACCACTGGTTATGGTGCCCGCGATGCAGCTCTGGTCTTAGCTGAAGAGCTGGGTATTGACATTGTGGCTACAGAGGAGCATACCGCTACCACCATATCTGAAATAGAAAGCCTGACCAGGATTAAGGC
>JAUWEU010000049.1 GCA_030608125.1 Dehalococcoidia bacterium | reverse complement strand
AGTGCCAACGTGACCAGTGGTGGGGTTGATTGTAGCAGTGCGAATTATGGTGAACACTGTTGTGTCTGTCTTATTAGCCGTATCCGTTGCTTTTACATCATAGCGACCGGCGGCTATTTCTGGCACATTAAACTTAAGATTGTCAAAACTGCCATCTCTATCAGTCCTAGCCGTTCCGCTGGTCAGGGTCATAGTAACATTATTAAAGTAGATGGTAACATCCTTCGTCTTGCTAAAGCCGGTGCCATTAACAGTTACCGTATCACTGATTGATCCTGATGTTGGGCTTATGGTTATTTCTGGCTCAACGGTAAACTCAGCCTCAGCCTCATAATAAGCCTTAACACTTATGGTGTGGTCACCAGCAGTGCTCGGAGGGATTTCAATAGTGCAGCTAAATTCACCATCATTATCGGTTTCCTCATCGCCACTGGCTATGTCAATATCTTTACCGTCGTATTCAACGCTAATGCCTCTATCGTCTCTGAAACCGACGCCACTAATTTCTATCTCGTCACCAACATTACCCTGTTCAGGGTCTAGCTCAATGGCTCTCACGGTAAACTCGTCAATGGCTACTATCTCACCCTCACTGGTATAAGTAGCATAGACAAAGTATTCGCCACCAGTCACATCTTCATCCACAT
Source organism: Dehalococcoidia bacterium (assembly GCA_030608125.1). The sequence goes on along the minus strand of JAUWEU010000049.1, from coordinate 5,301 downwards.
CGCCATCGGTCAGCTCATCAGGCACATCGAAATCGGTATCAATGTCCCCCTCGTCCGGAGCATCCTCCCTACCGGCGGAGGTTGTTGCCACCTTCTCATAGACATCAAGGTCATCAATGTCATCGCCCTCATCTGCGTCCTCACTGGAAAAGTAGATATAGACTCTCTCACCCTCATCGTAACCAGAGCCCGAAACATCAATCTCATCGCCGACTTCACCTTTGCTGGGACTGACACTAAGAGACTCCGCCGCCAGGGCTGGTGTGGCTGGTATGGCTATTACCAGTAGGGAAAGAATGACGGCTAAAACCAGAATGCGAAAGATTTTATTGTATTTCATTAAAATAACCCTCCTTTTTATCCCCCTTATAAGGGGCAACTATTTGGATGAGAGGGGCGTCGCCTCTCTAAAAACTCTTTAGTTTGAGCTTACCCTTTTATAGCATAGCTCAAGGTCAAAGTCAATGCCAAAGGGTTAAAAATGATGACAAAATATTATTGACTGTAGTAGAACATATGTGCTATTCTGGCGGTATATAGTTCTAAGAGGCGAGCTATGGAGTCAGAGCAAGCTAATACGACACCGGGAGAAATTAAAGATTATGGTGACCCACCAACTGAATTGGATTTGCCACCGGAGTATTGCCACTATCGGGATGGGGGTTGTGAGTTTGCTGATTCCTGCCTTAACTGCCCGTTCCCAAGGTGCATTTATGACCAACCTGGGGGCAAGCAGCGCTGGCTGAAGCAGGCGCGAGACAGGGAGATGGCAAGGCTGTTCACTACTGAGGGTAAGGCAGTAAAGGAGCTGGCATTGATGTTTGGCGTAAGCCAGAGAACAGTGCAGAGGGTATTAAAGAACTGTTTATCCGCCTGAGGCGGGTTATCAACCTCATCTCTTCAAAGGGAAGATAAGAAAAGAGGGGACTAAAAATGAATGAAGCTTCTGGACATGATAGCATTTCTGTCATCAATCAGTTAGCCCGCATGGATATGGATAGAATCAGGAGTTATAAGGAGTTCCTTGATCTCTACCATGGTCGGCACTGGGAGGGGAGAGCAGTCAGGGGGGAGAAGCGTCTGACCTTTAACTACGCTAAGGTATTCATAGATAAGATTACCTCATATCTAATGTCTGGCGTTAACTTTGTTGCTGATGCTGTGGAGGACTCAGCAGAGGCTAGAGCCAGAGCCCAGAAAGCAGAAGAAGCCTTATACCAGGTGTATGAGGCTAATAATCTGGAGCAGCTTGACTTTGAAACGGAAATTGATTGCGCTATCCTCGGTGATGCCTGCTATAAGGTCATCTGGGATGCTGAGACCAAGCAGGTCAGGGTTACTGCCCCCGATATTCAAGGTATCTATGCCTGGTGGTTAGGGGATGATACTTCTCGGGTGTGGAGAGTCGCCTCTAAATATAGCCTATCAGCCGAGGAAACTGAGCTCTTGTATGGAGTGAAGCCTAAAGGAAAGACAACTACTGTTGTTGAACTATGGATGGCTCAGGAGTTTGAGCTTTACCTGGATAATGCCCTGGTGGAGAAGAAGCCCAATCCCTATGGCTTTATCCCCTTTATTATATATCCCAACCTGAGAGAGCCAAAGAAATTCTGGGGTATATCTGATTTGCCCCAGATTATGGAGTCGCAGCGGGAGCTTAATCGGGCAATGTCGCAACTATCAAGGATACTGGAGCTATCAGGCAACCCTATTGCTGTCCTGGAGAATGTGGAGGAATCAGAGGATATTGCCATTAAGCCGGGGGCGGTGTGGAATATACCTGAGGATGCTAAAGCCTATTTGCTTGACCTCTTGCAGGGAGGTGGCGTCAGTCTCCATAGAGATTATATCAATTTGCTGGATAGAACCCTGCACGATATATCGGAATCGCCCCGGGCTGCCTTTGGTGGGACAGAGAGTGATTTATCGGGGGTAGCTATGGAGATTGAGCTTCACTCGCTACAACAGAAGGTGAGGCGAAAGAGGGTTATCAGAACCGCTACCTATAACCGGAGAAACCAGATGATTCTTAAGCTGTTGGAGAAGTATCAGGGTGAGAGCTTTGGTGATAACCACCTACGGGTAGTGTGGGCACCAGTGCTACCTCAGGATATGGTGAGGCTAGTTTCTAATGAGCAGATATTGGTTCAGACTGGAATTCACTCAAGGCGTAGGGCTATGGATGAGGTTGGTATTAAAGAGCCTGAAATGGAGTTTAATCAGTGGCTTGAGGAGCGGGAGGCTATTCTCAGGATGAATAAAGAGCTTAATGCCAGGTCTACCAGGAGCGGAGCGAGAGAGAGGGCTAAAGACTCCCAGGCAGAAGGCGTTCAAACACCCAGAAAAATCGAAGATTTTTCTGGGAACCCACCAGTTGAGGAATAATATCATTGCGAGCGTAGCGTGGCAAACGGAAAGGAGGATGAAAATTGCCAGATGATAATTTACCCCAAGAATCAGGATTTTCGGGAAATCCTGAGAGTGAGCCAACCCAAGACCTGACCAGGGAGGAGCTAGAGCAAGCCAGAGCCAGGGTTGCTGAGCTTGAGACCTTGGTAGCTCAGAAAGACGAGGAGCTAGCTAAAGCTAATGCCCGCATTGTTGAGCTGGAGCAGACTGTGACTGAGACTAGTAATGCCCTGTCTCAGGTGGTAACCAGCTACAAGGCTTTGGTAGTTAAGTCAAATCCGGGGGTGCCTGAGGAGCTGATTACCGGGGACACTATTGAAGCTATTAACCGGTCTCTGGAAGATGCCCAAACCCTTATTAGTCGGGTAAGGCAGGGGTTGGAGGCTGAAATGGCAGTGACTAAGGTTCCGGCAGGAGCTCCACAGAGGGCACCCTTTGACTTATCAGCCCTGTCTCCACGAGAGAAAATCCAATATGCAATAGGAGGTAAAAAGTAATGGCTTTAACATTAGAAGAGGCATCTAAGCTGTCAAATGATATCCTACTTCAAGGGGTGGTGGAAACCATCGTTAAAGACTCACCCATAGTGCAGCGGCTCCCCTTCATTGAAATTGTGGGGAATGGCTTAACCTATAATCAGGAAAAAACTTTGCCTACCATTGACTTCTATGATGTGGGCGATACCTGGGCTGAATCCACACCGACCTTTGAGCAGATAACGGCAACCTTGAAGATTATGGGCGGTGATGCCGATGTCGATAACTTCCTTAAGGCGACCCGCTCTAATATTCAGGACTTAGAGGCAGCCGTGGTTGAGCTTAAGGCTAAGGCGCTCAGGCGTAAGTTTGAGGAGACCTTTATATATGGTGATGCTACCGCCAACCCTAAGCAGTTTGATGGCTTGAGGGAGCTTATTGATACCGCTACTGCCAGCGACCAGGTGATTGCCATGGGAGCTACCGGAGCCACCCTAACCCTGGATAAGCTGGATGAGCTTATTGATGCCATAAAGGGTGGTAAGCCGAATATGCTGCTTATGAGCCGCCGCAGTCGCCGGAAGATTAATGCCCTGGTCAGGGCTGCCGGGGCGATGATGGATACCGACCGGGATACCTGGGGTAACTTTATCCAGTTATGGGATGGCATCCCTATTGGCGTCAATGACTGGATCCTGGATACCCACACCCTGGTTGATAGCCTCGAGACGGCTACCACCGGTGGCACTTGCTCCACTATCTATGCCATTCAGTTTGGCGAGGGAGCCCTCTGTGGCTTAACCAGCCCTGGTCACCTGCAAGTGGAGCCTATCGGCTCACTGGAGGATAAGGATGCCACTAGAACTAGGATTAAGTGGTATGTTTCCCTGGCTCTATTTAGCTCCATTAAGGCAGCCGCTTTAATCGGAGTTCAGGATTAATTTAGAAGGCTTGGGGGTGAGCCTGAAATCACCCCCACAATGTCTTTGCCAGCCGAAGGCGAAGCAATCTCTATAAGGAGGCACAAATGGCAAACGCACTATACAATAAGGGAAGAGAGGGATTCCTTGACGGGAATATCGACTGGGATACCGACGATATAAGGTGCATCCTGATTGATACCGCTGACTACACGGTTGACCTGGCAACGCATGATAACCTGGATGATGTCCCCGGCGATGCCAGGGTGGCTACCAGTGGCGCCCTTACCAGCAAAACAGTTACCGATGGCGTAGCTGATGCTGCCGATGTAACACTATCATCGGTAACTGGAGACACCTGTGAGGCAATCGTCATCTACAAGCACACTGGCACAGAGTCCACTTCCCGTCTAATTGCCTACATTGACACTGCCACTGGATTACCGGTAACTCCCAACGGCGGCGACATCACCATTCAGTGGGATGCTGGGGCTAATAAAATCTTCAAGCTATAGGGGGAGATATGTCGGAGAAGGAAGACACGAAAAAGCCTGCACCGCAAGTCCTTAAACCGAAAGCGGTAGAGTCGGGAGAGAAAGTAGGCAAGACTTAATAGTGGAGGCAATTTATACTGGTAAGAATACAGCGTAATCAGATATACCACTTCAAAGAGGAGTAATTGAATGCCTATTTTTGGGTATGATGCACCAGGGGGCACTGCCTATAGGATAGATGATAGGATTAGAGGCACATCCTATTTATGCACAGAAGAGGGGATAGCACAATCCATCTCGGTCAATCTTTCTATTTGGGGTGCAGGCGAAAAGGTAAAGTGTGCACTCTATCGGAAATCTGATAATGTGCTTATTGGCGTAACAGAAGAGCGTTCGAGTGGAGGTACAGGATACCAAGTATTTAATTTCAGTGACCCTAAACCTTCCTTAGTTGCAACTGATTATATTCTTGCCGTAATAGGAGATAGTAGTGTCACACGCATGCAATGTACCGAAACTTCTGTTTATAGATACTACAAGACAGAACTCTATGTAGATGGTTTCCCTAACCCCTTTGACGGAACCATTGGCACCGCTAACTATAAATACCACATCTACTGCACTTATGAGACAGTCTCAGCCCCCACAGTTACCACCCAAGCCGTAACCGACATACAGCCTACCACAGCCACAGGGCACGGCAATATCACCAATACTGGCGGAGAGAATTGCACCAAGCGAGGTGTTTGCTGGAATACTGGAGGCAATCCCACTGTAGCCGATAGTAAGTCAGAGGAAACAGGTTCTTTCGGCACTGGTGCTTTTACCCGCCCAATGACTGGCTTGACGCCAGGACAGCATTACTATGTGAAGGCTTATGCTTATAACTCAGCAGGTTATGGATATGGTTCACAAGTAGAGTTTACGGCATCCAAGTTATTACAGCCAACTGGTATAGCCTCAGCCGAAGCCTTCGGAGCGCTCACTGTGGTGCCTGGTGCA
>JAUWEU010000030.1 GCA_030608125.1 Dehalococcoidia bacterium | reverse complement strand
GCTTCTACAGCATTATTCACAGCTTCTTCTTCGGTATTACCACAAGTATGCAAACCCTTAAGGATTGGACAATAAGCATGGAACCCATCCTCATCAGGCTCAACATCAATGTTGATTCTTAATTTTATATGCGCCCTCTCTCCCTTACTCATTTTTGCCTCCTTCCTGTTTATCCCGTAAATATACTATAGTCCTATATACTGCTATTTACCATATATTACCTACCCTATACTATTCTACACCACAAGGAACCACAATGTATACTAATCATACATGTCTGTCAAGTCCCAAAAGTCACCGCATTTAATCTTCGTCGGTTCTATCTCTTGCCTCCCCCCTGACCAGACCCACCCCTATTGCTTCCCTCAGGGTGCTGGCTGGGATAAGCTCTATGTCCTTAGAACTGGCTTTGGTTTCCACCTTAGGCACCAGACAGCGCTTGAAGCCTAATCGGGCGGCTTCAGCTACTCGCCTGTCTAGCTGAGAGACGGCTCTCAGCTCGCCGCTCAGTCCCACCTCCCCCACCACCACTAGGCTGGGGTCAACCCCCAGGTCACGGAAGCTGGAGGCGATAGATAAAGCGATACCTAAATCTGCTGCCGGTTCTCCAATCTTAAACCCACCGGTAACATTAGCTATAATATCCTGATTGCCGAGCTTTAAGCCGAATCGTCTGGCCAGCACAGCGGTAATCAGCAGCAGCCGACCGAAGTCAACCCCGTTAGCGGTGCGTCGTGGTAAGCCAAAGCTGGTGGGATTGGTCAGGGCTTGAATCTCAACCAGCAAGGGGCGGCTACCTTCAAGAGTAGGCACTACCACTGAGCCTACTGCCTGGCTTCCCCGTCGCGACAGGAATACCTGTGATGGATTATCCACCTCAACTAGACCCTCGCTTTTCATCTCAAAGATGCCAACCTCATTAGTAGAACCAAAGCGGTTTTTAACACAACGCAGCAGGCGGTAGGCACTAAACGGCTCGCCCTCAAGGTAAAGCACCGCATCCACAATGTGTTCCAGAACCCGGGGACCAGCGATGGCACCGTCCTTAGTTACATGTCCAGCAATGAAAATAGGCACTGCACTGAGCTTTGCCCAGCGCATAAGCCGTAGGGTGCACTCCCGCACCTGAGTTATACTGCCCGGTGCTGTATCCAACTCAGGGAGGTAAACAGTCTGAATGGAATCAATGACTACCAGGCTGGGTGATAATTCCTCAATCTGATTCAGGATAACCTCAAGCTCAGTCTCAGCCAGGAGGTAAAGCCCCTCCCCCTTTATTCGCAGACGCTCTGCCCTGAGCTTAATCTGATGCAGTGTTTCCTCACCGGAAACATAGACCGCCTTACCTTGAGCCTGCGTCATCAGGGCTGAAGCCTGAAGCAGGAGGGTTGATTTGCCAATACCGGGGTCGCCGCTAATAAGCACCAGAGAGCCAGATACTAACCCCCCACCGAGCACCCGGTTAAGCTCAGCCATGGGAAGAGGAAAGCGGTCTGCTGCTTCAATTACCACCTGAGATAACTCTTGAGGTGGGCTAGCCAGGGGAATAGGCTGGAAGGAAGAAGTCGGGGCAGTTATCGTTTTCTCTACAAAGCTGTTCCACTCCTGGCAATTAGGGCAGCGTCCCAGCCATTTTAAGCTCTCCTTACCGCATTGCTGACAGACAAAGATAGTCCTGATGTGGGATTTATCTGATTTGTTCATAAATTGACTTTACCCGATTTTAAGCAATAAGGCAAGGGGTAATTTGAGTTGAAAAGAAATTTAGACTGGGGCGAAATAGTTAACTCAGCCGACCATACCTAAGAACACACCACCGGCAATGGCAGCACCAATAGCCCCGGCTACATTAGGACCCATAGCATGCATTAAGAGGAAGTTTTTGGGGTTTGCCTTCTGACCCATTACCTGCACTACTCTGGCTGCCATGGGCACTGCCGATACCCCGGCAGCACCTATCATAGGATTAATCTTCTGCTTGGAAAAGAGGTTCATCAATTTAGCCATCAAAACGCCGGCTGCGGTAGCTGTGGCAAATGCCACCACCCCTAGAAAGAGGACTAGCAAAGTTTTTGGCTGAAGGAAATTCCCAGCAGTCATGGTGGCTCCGATACATAGGGTGAGGAATATGGTCAGTATGTCTATGAGCGTAGTTTGGGCAGTCTTGCTAAGCCTGTCAGTAACACCACAGGTCATAAACAGGTTGCCAACCATAAACATGCCAATAAGGGGGGCTGACATGGGAACAAATAATATGACAATCACCGCGGTGATTAAAGGAAATATTATTTTCTCCAGCGATGCCACCTCACGCATTTGCGGTTTCATATATATAGCCCGCTCTGTCTTGGTGGTGAGCAACTTTATTATCGGTGGCTGGATAATAGGTACCAGCGCCATGTAGGTATAGCAGGCTACGGCGGTAGCACCTATTATGTGAGGAGCAAGGAAGGAGGTAACATAGATTGTAGTTGGGCCCTCAGCCCCGCCGATTATCCCGATGGAGGCTGCCTCGGCTATTGTGAACCCATCTGGCACGAAGAGGTTGGTAGCTAAAGCAGCAAAAAAGGCAAAATAAACCCCAAATTGCGCAGCAGCCCCAAGCAGCAGGGTTTTGGGATTAGCTATCATCGGACCAAAGTCAGTCAGTGCCCCCAGGCAGAGGAAAATGAGAGGTGGTATTACCTGCCACATAATCCCATAGGCAAATATTCTAGATAGTAAACCCATTGGCTTGGTTGGTAACCTTGCCTGGTCAGTCTGGGCAGTGGTTATCATTGTAGCTACTATCTCACCGGGGGCGACCTCCTGACCCGGTGAAACTTCAACTTGCTTAATCCTGCCATAGATTGGAGCTAATATTTCCCCTGAGTCTAATTGTAGGATGACATCGTTTTCCCCGATCTTACTGGTTTCATCCACCTCTATACTGATAACCCTGGCTGGTACCCCGGTGGTGTTGGTTATCTGTAGTTCGTAATCCATCAAGCCGCCAAGAGGTAGATTAACTAGTAGCATGCCGAAACCTATGGGGACTAGTAACAGGGGCTCCATCTTCTTGGCAATTCCCAAGTAGATTAGAGCCCCCCCAATAAGCAACATTAGAGCGTTGCCCCAAGAAAAAAGCTGGAACCCGCTTTCAAAAAGACCGAACACCCGTCACCAACCTTTTAATACTCTATAATGGCTATTGTCTCGCCAGGCTTAACTATTTGCTCTGGAGTAACATTTAGCTGAACAATGGTACCGTCTACCGGATCCAAAATAGGGTTCTCCATTTTCATTGATTCAATAAAACAGATGACATCTCCCTCTTTAACCTTATCCCCTACTTTAACCTCTACACTGGTAATCTTACCGGTTAGGGGAACTTCTATAATTTCTTGTGCCAATTTCTAATTTCCCTCCTTCTTGTCACCAGTTTCAGCCTTGCCGGTGCTAGTTTTAGTAACCACCAGCCCTGTTAGCCATATAACCACAGCTAGAATAATTAGCAAGGCGAAGACCATACCAAAGCCAACACCGCCAACTTGTCCAGCAAAACCCCAATCTACTCCCATATCTTTACCCCGATTTTTATCTCCTGTCTATTTTAGGCGAATTAAAAGGGCGGTTGTTTCATCTATCTCGTTTTCCCGCCCTTTTTGTTCCACCCTGACCTTATCTGTCATGATTTTATGGCTTACCATCTCCCAGCAATGCTTCTGCAGCTACTGGATGCACTACAATTTCCTCTCCTTTGAGGTCAACAACAACAGTATCCCCCGACTGGAATTCGCCGCGGAGCAGACTCTCTGAGAGTTTATCTTCAACCATGTCTTGAATCACCCGGCGTAGGGGACGAGCCCCGAAGACCTGGTCATAACCCTTCTCACCCAAAAAATTCCTAACCGCATCGGTTACCTCTAATTTTATCTCCTTCTCAGCCAGTTGCTGGGTTGCTGAAACTAGCATTAAATCAACAATCTTTCGGATGTGCTTCTTGGTCAGGGAATGAAATACAACCACACCGTCAACGCGATTGAGAAACTCAGGGCGGAATGTCTTCTTTAATTCACCAAGCAGTTTCTCCTTCATCCTATCATAAGCCTGCTCCTGGCTTTTAGTCTCATCGCTGTGAGTGGCAAAACCAATGGTGGTGCCTTTCCTGATTAGTTCAGCCCCGATATTGCTGGTCATAACGATAATGCTATTGCGAAAATCAACCCGGCGACCCTTGGCATCAGCCAGGTGGCCATCATCAAATATCTGGAGCAATATATTAAACACATCAGGGTGAGCCTTTTCAATTTCGTCAAGGAGTATGCAGCAATATGACTTACGCCTCACTGCCTCAGTTAATTGCCCACCTTCGTCATAGCCAACATATCCTGGCGGGGCTCCAACCAATCGGGCTACAGTATGTCTCTCCATAAACTCAGACATGTCAAGCCGGATTAGGGTATCCTCACTGCCAAACATAAACTCAGCTAAGGCTCTGACCAGCTCTGTCTTACCGACACCGGTTGGACCTAGAAAGATAAAGTTGCCTATAGGGTGCCTTGGGTCTTTAATCCCAGCTCGTGCTCGCCTTACTGCCTTAGCCACAATACTAATAGCCTCATCCTGACCAATAATGCGGTGATGTAACACCTCCTCCATATTAAGCAGGCGGCTGGTCTCATCGCTAGCCAACTGTACCACTGGAATCCCTGTCCACATGCTCACTACCTCAGCGATGTTTTCAGCAGTTACTGCCGGCTTCTCTTGCTCCTGCTTAGCCTTCCACTCCTCTTTCATCCTCTTTATTTTCTCTTCAATTTGGATCTCCCGGTTGCGCAGCTCAGCGGCATAATCATACTGCTGTGTAGCTAGGGCAGCCTCCTTATCCTTACGCATACTATCCTCAACTTGCCTGGCTTCCTTCAGGGTAATAGGTACAGTCCTGTGTTTAATCATTACCCTTGATGCCGCTTCATCAACTAGGTCAATAGCTTTATCAGGCAGAAAACGGTCGGGTATGTATCTGGAAGCTAGTGTTGCTGCTGAACTCAGCGCCTCATCACTTATCGTTAGGTGGTGATGCTCCTCATAGCGCTCCTTAATCCCACGTAAAATCTCCAAGGTTTCCTCAACGGAAGGCTCCTCGACTAAGACAGGCTGGAAGCGGCGCTCCAGGGCAGCATCCCGCTCAACATATTTACGGTAGTCGTCAAGGGTAGTTGCGCCAATACACTGCAATTCGCCTCGTGCCAGGGAAGGTTTGAGGATATTAGCTGCGTCAACTGCCCCCTCAGCTGCTCCGGCTCCCACCATGGTGTGGAACTCGTCAATAAAGAGTATGCAGTTTCCTGCAGTTTTTATCTCCTCTATAACCTTCTTTAGCCGTTCTTCAAACTCGCCCCGGTACTTTGTTCCAGCTACCAACGCCCCTATATCCAGTGTTATCAACCGCTTTCCCTCTAAAGTCTCAGGAACATCACTGGCTACAATGCGGTGAGCCAAGCCCTCAACAATTGCCGTCTTTCCCACTCCTGGCGCACCGATAAGAGCTGGGTTGTTCTTAGTCCGGCGGCTGAGAATCTGAATTACCCGTTCAATCTCCTTAACCCGCCCGATAACCGGGTCAAGTTTCCCGGCGCGGGCAGCTGTGGTTAAGTCAATGCCTAACTGGTCCAAAATAGGGGTGCGGCTTGTGGTGCGGGTGAGCCTAGACCTAGGCGCACTTTGACTGAGGACGCGGGTAGTTTCAGCACGTGCTCGCTCAAGGGTGACACCCAAGCTATTTAATACACCAGCGGCTACCCCTTCCCCCTCATGCAGCAAGCCTAATAGGAGATGCTCTGTGCCAATATAGTTATGACCCAGGTGGCGTGCCTCGTCTATAGCCAGTTCAATAACCTTCTTGGCTCCAGAGGTTAGCCCGATTTCACCACTGCTAGGTTTCTCACCATGCCCAATAATGAATTCCACTGCTGAGCGCACCTTGCTCAGGCTTACCCCCGAGCTGATAAGAACCTTGGCGGCTACTCCCTCGTCCTCTCCTACCAAGCCAAGTAAAATATGCTCTGTGCCAATATGGCTGTGGCCGAGGTGCTGTGCCTCTTCTTGAGCTAGGGTGAGAACCCTGCGAGCTCGCTCTGAGAATTTCTCAAATCGGCTAGCCATCTATTCTCCTTACCATTGCTGCTTCAGTCTAGCCAGCATGTTGCCTATTATAAAGGCAACTAAGAGTGAGGGTCAAAAGCTAGGGGGAAAATCCTGACCACCCACTCCGCCCAGTCTGTACCTATCTTAATCCTATCACACCTTTCTGGGCAAAAGCAACAGCTTGTTACTAAAGCCTCCTGGCAGTGGCATATTTTCCACAAGGGGTTACCCCCTCAGTATCGTCTGCGCTGGGGTGTTTCACTTCCGTGTTCGGGATGGGAACGGGCGGTTCCGCCCCGCTCTAACCACCAAGAGGCAGTTATATTTTAGCACATTACTTAGCATAAGAAAAGGGGGTTTTATCTACCTCACCCCCTTAATCCCCCTCTCCTTCAAAGGAGAGGGGGAAGAAAAAGAAAGAGGGGCTTACGCCCCTCTTGGACCCTCTATTTAGCTTGTTGCAAAATGGTCAATCGAGAACAAAGTGTGCTTTATGCCCACTCTTGAGGCCTTTCTAAGACGAACCCGTCTGCCTTTTCAACCTTGTCAGGGACCCGACTCTGGGCAAGCTTTGCACGGTTTATGTGCAAACAAGCGCTAGCCACCCTTTCTAAGTCTGCTGAGTATCGTTCAGGGGGAAACGCAACCACAACACTTTTTTCAGGATATTTCTCTCTTACAACTTCTATAAGTGGAACTAAGTCGCTATCTGCAGATACCAACAGTGCTTTCTCAAACTTATTATTGAAAGCATCCATGAGCATTTGTGTAGCGATATTTACATCTGTCATTTTCTCATGGGGCACGTCGTAAACGCATTTACAGTGTGGACATTTATAGGGATCTTTCCGGTAGTGTCCATAATATATTTCAAAGTCATTGAAATCACGCAATGTTTCGAGTGCTTCGATGTATGTCGTTTGGCGCTTCTCCTTGGTTGGGTCGCCTGTTATTCTTGCTGTGAAATACTTTGTAAATGTTAACTCTTGATTAAACATAAGTAATTTCTCCGCCAGCAAACGAATATTGAGCCAATAGTACTTCCTATATCCTGCTTCCCTCAAGCCGAAATAAAGATTAAATCCATCTACATATGCAATGACTCTTACCATTTTGATTCCTCACTAACACATAGTATTCACGGCATTTTTCGATATATCGCGTATTGACATATATGTTACAATATACACTTGACAAATATTAAAGTCTATATTATACTTATTAATTAGTTTACAGCGCCAGTGTTAGTAGCACTGGCTCAACGGCCTCTTGTGAAAGCAAGGGGCTGTTTCTTTTCGGTTGGCTCATTCAACTTACAATGCAATTTCTTGGTGCGTTTGGAAAAGCCAAAGCCATCGCTTGTGTCACTATTACTGGTACTAGACTGTGAACCAATACTTTCCGTCGGCGTCTTACCACTATGGGCGTGAGCCTCTGAGAGGGGCGCAGCCCCTCTCTAAAATATTTCCCCCTTCCCTTAATCCTCAAGGGAAGGGGGTCAGGGGGATAGGTCACCACTGTCTTTGCGAGGAGCCGAAGCTCTGAGCGTAGCGAAGAGGCTGCGACGAAGCAATCCCAAGAGATGAACTTATTTATATTAGATTGCTTCGCTTCGCTCACAATGACAAGGAAAATGGTAGGTTAGGGATTGCTTCGCCTCCGGCTCGTAATGACACCGGCGGTAAAACCCCGTAAAACAAAAAATCTACGGCAGACAAAACCACCATAGATTTCTCTTTTTGTCTAATATCAACTCTGAAGCAGGTCAAGCCCTCGACCATTAGTACGGTTAAGCTAAGAATATTACTACCCTTACACCTGCCGCCTATCAAACAAGTAGTCTACTTGTGGTCTTACTCCCACCGGCGAACCGGTGGGATGGGAGATATAATCTTGGGGTGGGCTTCGCACTTAGATGCTTTCAGCGCTTATCCTCACCAGACTTAGCTACCCAGCGATGCCCCTGGCGGAACAACTGGCACACCATAGGTCTGTCCCTCTCGATCCTCTCGTACTAGAGAGAGCCCCCCTCAAATCTCCGGACGCCCACGACGGATAGAGACCGACCTGTCTCACGACGGTCTGAACCCAGCTC
>JAUWEU010000002.1 GCA_030608125.1 Dehalococcoidia bacterium | reverse complement strand
TTGTTTCGGCAAAAACACACCGGACTGGCTCGGGCTGGCAGCCGGCGGTCGCCACTGCGCCGGGGAGGGGGTATCACCTTTGGTCCTCACCCCAGAAGCTACCGCCAAGCCATGCCTAAGAAGATGCGCCAGCTAGCCCTACGGTGTGTCCTATCGGCGAAAGCCAGGGACGAAGAGCTAAAGGTTTTGGAGAAGTTGGAGCTTGAGATGCCTAAAACTAAAGAAATGGTTCGGATTTTAACAGCATTGGGGGTGGACTCCTCGGCTCTTATCATTACCGATGAGCCGGAGGATAGCGTGGTTAAATCAAGCCGTAATCTGGTTGGGATTAAAACCTTGCCTGCCAGCTTACTCAATGTGGTTGACATCCTTTCCTATAAAGTGTTATTGATGACTGTGGCTGCAGTGCGTAAAGCAGAACAGTTGTGGGGAAAGAAATTATCTCAACAGGTTCCCGGAAAAATCTCTGATTTTTCCGGGTGCTCTTAAGGGGGAATCGTGCATCTCTACGAGGTGTTGCGCCGTCCATTAGTAACTGAGAAGAATACTGAGCTTCAAGCTCAAGGCAAGTATGCCTTTGAGGTAGCTAGGGAAGCTAATAAGCACCAGATTAAACAGGCTGTGGAAAAGGCATTTAAGGTCCAGGTCATCGCAGTCAATGTGATGACAGTGCCTGGTAAAACGCGGAGGATAGGTAGACGGCAGGTGTTGACCCAGTCCTGGAAAAAGGCAATTGTCACCCTCAAGACAGGGGACAGCATTGGATTCTTTGAGGGTATTTAGCTTGTTGTTGAAGGAGGAGTCTGAGTGGCACTAAAGGTATATCGTCCCACTTCTCCCGGTAGGCGGGGGATGACCGGCTCTACCTTTGAAGAAATAACTAAAAGTGAGCCGGAGAAATCCCTGCTTTTACCTCTTAAAAAGAAGGCAGGGCGCAATAGTCAAGGCAGAATAACAGTTCGCCACCGGGGTGGTGGGGCGAAGCGGATGCTCCGCATACTAGATTTCAAGCGGGATAAGGTTGGCGTCCCTGGTAGGGTAGCCGCTATTGAATATGACCCTAACCGTTCGGCAAATATTGCTCTTATATACTATGCTGATGGGGAAAAGCGCTATATCCTTGCCCCTTTAGGACTTAATGTTGGAGATAGCATAAAGTCGGGCGAGGATGCTGAGGTAAAACTGGGGAACACCTTGCCCTTAAAGCTAATCCCAAGTGGCACCTTGATACATAATATTGAGTTAAACAGGGGTAGAGGTGGGCAGTTGGTGCGCAGTGCCGGAGTTGCGGCTCAATTAGTGGTAAAGGAAGGTGAGTATGCCCTGATTCGGTTGCCTTCCGGTGAGGTGCGGCGTATTCGTAGTGAATGTTTGGCTACTATCGGTCAAGTAGGCAATGTTGACCATCAGAGTATTAAATTGGGTAAGGCAGGTCGTAAACGGTGGTTAGGCTGGCGACCTACGGTAAGAGGTTCAGCCATGAATCCGCGTGACCATCCTCATGGTGGGGGAGAAGGCAGGAGCCCGATAGGCATGTCCGGACCTAAAACACCATGGGGTAAGCCAGCTTTGGGCTATAGAACTCGCAAGGCAAAGGCTTCAGATAAAATGATTGTTAAGCGCAGGGGGAAGTAGGCGAAATGTCAAGGTCAACTAAGAAAGGTCCAGCCATTGATGCTAAGCTACTGAAGAAGGTAGAGACGCTTAATCGCTCTGGTCAGAAGGCAATAATAAAAACTTGGTCACGCTGGTCAACCATCGTGCCCGAGATGGTAGGGCTTACTATTGGGGTGCATGATGGCCGAAGACATGTGCCTATCTTTGTCACTGAAAATATGGTGGGACACAAGCTAGGTGAGTTTGCTTTAACTCGGACATTTAGGGGTCACAGCTCTAGGGCGGAAAAAACTACTCAGATAAGAAAAAGGAAGTAGATTTAGGTAGGGTATAAAATGCAAGTAAGAGCAGTAGCCAAAGACACTGGTATATCACCTCGCAAGGTGCGCCTGCTAGTAGATATGGTCAGGGGTAAGAAGGTGGACGAGGCGCTAACCATACTTAAGTTTGCACCGACACCAATAGCTCGGGTTGTGGCTAAGGTGGTGAAATCAGCAGCGGCTAATGCCGAGAGCAACTTTCAGATGTCACCTTCAGATTTGAAGATTGTTAATATCTTTGCTGATGAGGCACGAACCTTGAAGAGATATCACCCGCGGGCTCGAGGGCGAGTAGGCCCTATCCTTAAACGTTCTAGCCATATTACAGTTATTGTTGCTGAGCAGGAGAGTTAATGGGTCATAAAGTTCATCCTATAGGCTTTAGAATTGGTTTCATACGTGATTGGCAAGCAAAATGGTATGCCGATAAGCAGTATGTGGAGTTTTTACAGGAAGACCTGAAGCTTCGGCACGCTATTGGGTCTAGGTATGCTGAAGCCGGTATCTCCCTGGTGGAGATTGAGCGTCAGGCAAATAAGGTCTCGGTAACTATCAATACTTCTCGCCCTGGTGTTGTTATTGGGCGGGGAGGGCAGCGAGTTGATGAGATGAGGCTTTACCTTGAGGGACTTATTGGGAAGCCGGTTCAATTGAATATCCAGGAAATTCAACAGCCTGAGCTTGATGCTTATTTGGTAGCTAGGGCAGTAGCTGAGCAGATTGGGCGCCGGGTTGCTTATCGCAGGGTGATGAAACAGGCAATCTTTCGCACCATTCAGGCTGGGGCTAAGGGAATAAAGGTCAGTTGTGCTGGTAGATTAGCTGGCGCCCAAATAGCTCGCCGCCAAACTATGCATCAAGGGCAAGTGCCGTTACATACCATGCGGGCTGATATTGATTATGGCTTTACTGAAGCGCATACCACCTTGGGTCGAATTGGGGTAAAGGTCTGGATATATAAGGGTGATATTCTTCCTGAACCTAAGGAGGTAGAAGTTGAGGAGATGCTGGCTGAACCAGTAGCCAGTGATAGTGTGGAGACGGAGCCCTCTATTCCTACGGAAGAAGGGGAGAAGGATGCTACAACCTAAGCGGGTGAAATACCGCAAGACCCATAAAGGACACCGCCGGGGTAAAGCCCAGGCGGGGAATACAGTTGTTTTTGGTGATTTTGCTTTGCAGGCGCTAGAGTCCGCCTGGGTTACTAATCGACAGATTGAAGCGGCGCGGCGGGCTATGATTCGCTATATTCGTCGCGGCGGTAAAGTTTGGATACGTATTTTCCCGGATAAGCCAGTTACTAAAAAGCCAGCTGAGACCCGCATGGGTGGAGGTAAGGGTTCTCCAGACCATTGGGTAGCTGTGGTCAAACCAGGGAGAATTCTATTTGAAATGGCGGGAGTGGGGGAGGAAGTGGCTAAAGGAGCAATGAGGCTTGCTTCATACAAGCTCCCAATAGACACTAAATTTGTGGTAAGGGAAGCTGGCATAGACGCTGGCAGTGATTCTGGAAACAAGGAGCCGGCTTAAGTTGAAGGTTGAGGAAACTCGGGCTCTGAGCCCTAAGGAATTGGCAAAACAACTAGAGGAAGCTTATCAAGAGCTTTTTGACATTCGCTTTCGCTTGGCTACCAAACAGTTGGTAAACCATCGCCAAATCCGAATGGTTAAAAAGAAGATTGCCAGGCTGAAAACCCTAATGAGGGAGAGCGAGCTAGGTATAAGGTAGGTTGTTTATGCAGGGGAAGCGTAAAACTAGGTTTGGTCGAGTAATAAGTAACAGGATGGATAAGACGGTGGTGGTGGCTGTGGAAACACCCAAGCGCCATCCGCTATATAAGAAGACTATCAAGAGGGTAGTTAAGTATAAAGCTCATGATAAAAACAATGAGTGTAGACTGGGAGATACGGTAAGGATTGTAGAAACTCGTCCCCTCTCCAGGCAGAAGCGGTGGCGAGTAGCTGAGATAATAACCACGGGAGAGGTGGCTGAGGTTCAACCTAAAGAAATAACCTGATTAGTTTTAGGATAGGTGATATGATTCAACCCTATACTAGACTCAAGGCAGCCGATAATACTGGTGCCAAACAGCTTATGTGCATTGGTGTATTGGGTGGCACGAGGAAGAGATATGCCCGGGTGGGTGATATTATTGTTGCCTCAGTTAAACGGGCAACCCCGGGGGCAATGGTGAAGAAGGGAGAAGTAGTCAGGGCGGTTATCATTCGCTGCGCCCAGCCCTATCGGCGTCCTGATGGCTCTTATATTAGATTTGATGAAAATGCAGCCGTGATTCTTACTGATAGGAATAATCCTAGAGGAACCCGAATATTTGGACCGGTAGCCAGGGAGCTGAGGGAGAAAAACTTTACCAAGATTATATCGCTGGCACCTGAGGTTTTGTGAGAAAGCTATGAAGATTAGAAAGAACGATACCGTGCTGGTTATCACCGGTAAGGATAAAGGCAAAAAGGGTAAGGTGCGCTTTGCCTACCCTAAGGATGAACGGCTGCTAGTCGATGGTATTAACTTTATCAAAAGGCACACCAGGGCAAGAAGAGCAGTTAGGCAGGCAGGTATAATCGAGCTGGAAGCGCCAATTCATGTGTCAGATGTTATGCTACTGTGTAGTAGGTGTAATCATCCTACCCAGGTTGGTTTCCGCTTTTTAGCCGATGGCAAGAAGGTTCGGGTCTGTCGCTCTTGTGGTGAGGTAATTGATTAAATGTCGCGATTAAAGGAAAGGTATAGAAACGAGATTGTTTCCAAGCTAATGGAGCTTTATGGGTATAAAAATATAATGCAGGTACCACGCCTTGAGAAGATTGTGCTTAATATTGGCTTAGGCGAGGCAATTGCCAATGCCAAGGCTCTGGAAGCAGCCGAGAGAGACCTGACCGCTATTTCAGGGCAACACCCGGTAATTACCCGTGCCAAGAAGTCTATTGCTTCCTTTAGGTTGAGAGCCGGGGTGCCTATCGGGTTAAAGGTGACCCTGCGGGGAGAACGTATGTATGTCTTTTTTGACAAATTGCTAAATATTGTCTTACCCCGCATGCGTGAGTTTTATGGAGTTTCTATAAATTCCTTTGATGGGCGAGGCAATTACACCTTGGGGCTTAAGGAGCAAATCGTCTTTCCTGAGGTAGATTACGATGAGGTAGACAAGGTGCGAGGACTAGAGGTGTCAATTATCACTACGGCTGAAACGGATGAAGAGGGTAGGCATCTACTGGAATTATTGGGTATGCTTTTCGCTAAGGATTAAAGTGAGGTATAGGGATGGCTAAAAAGTCGGACATTATAAAGTCGCAACGTCCTGCCAAATATAGAGTGCAGCAACGCAATCGCTGTTACTTATGTGGTCGACCGCGGGCTTATATGCGTAAGTTTGGCTTATGTCGTATTTGCTTTCGTAAGCTAGCTCTGGCTAGTCAGATTCCTGGGGTGAGAAAATCAAGCTGGTGATTAGATATGACTAACTCTGACCCAATAGCAGATATGCTAACCCGAATACGCAACGCCATAATGGCAAGGCATGATTTTGTGCTGGTGCCAGCCTCAAGGATGAAGCTGTCTATTGCTAGAACCCTTAAGGAGGAAGGTTTTATTAATGATTATGAGGTGCTTAGGGGCAAGCCACACCGGGTAATCAAAATTTACCTCAAATATGATGAGAATAATCAGTCAGTTCTTTCTGGATTGGAACGAGTAAGTAAGCCTGGACTAAGGATGTATGTCCAGCGCAAAGAGATCCCTCGTGTTTTTGGCGGTTTGGGCATTGCTATTATGTCTACACCTAAGGGGGTGATGACAGGGCAGCAAGCCTGGCGCCAGGAGGTTGGTGGTGAGCTTTTATGTTATGTGTGGTAAATAAGTCTCAGGGTGATACCTATGTCTAGAGTAGGACGGATGCCTATACCGGTGCCACCGGGTGTGGCAGTAGTTATTAACAAGGATGAGGTTATTATAACCGGAACTAAAGGGGAACTTCATCGTCGTTTTAACCCTGATATGTCTATTACCTTACAAAATAATAGCTTGATAGTGTCGCGCCCTAGTGATAGTAAGGTGCATCGCTCCTTACACGGGTTGACACGAAGCCTTTTGGCTAACATGGTGGAGGGGGTAACCAATGCTTTTGAGAAAAACCTTGAAATAGTGGGCGTGGGCTATCGGGCTGAAAAAGCAGGTGATAAGCTGATAATCCGTGTCGGGTATTCACATCCGGTGGAGGTATCACCACTACCGGGTGTGACCCTAGCTGTAGAAGGAGCCAACCGCATTAAGGTTACCGGTATTAACAAGGAAGCGGTTGGTGAGATGGCGGCTCAAATTCGGGCTATTCGCCCCCCCGATGCCTATAAGGGTAAGGGGATTAGGTACGCTGGGGAATTAGTTCGCCTTAAAGCGGGTAAGGCGGGTAAGGCTATAGGCAAGAGGGAATAATGGGAAAAGGTGGACCAAGAGTAGCTCGTTACCGGAGACACGCTCGGGTCAGAGCTAAGGTAGAGGGTACAACCCCCAGACCCCGGTTGTGTGTTTTCCGTAGCTTGAACCATATTTACGCTCAGGTTATTGATGACTTAAAAGGGCATACGCTGACCTCTGCCTCAACCCTTGACCCAGAAATAAAAGGTGAGGTAGCCGGCAAAGTAAAGACGGCTAAGGCTGAGCTTGTCGGTTCTCTGGTAGCTAAACGAGCCTTAAGTAAAGGGGTAAACCAGGTAATTTTTGACCGTGGTGGCTGCAAATATCATGGCCGGGTTAAAGCCCTGGCTGAGGCAGCCCGCCAGGCAGGATTGAAATTTTGAATCAAGCTTCCCGCTCATGATAAGAGGATATTCCTATCATGGAGAGAGATACTAAAAGGAGAGTCAAAGAGAGACGAATACGGGGTCTCCGCAAAAACCTTGTTTTTGTGGGGTAAAAATCCTCTCTTACGTAACCAATTTCCCCTCCCTTTGTAAGGGGGGGGATAAAGGGGGTGGGTAGATAAACAGTCTCAAGATAGACCCAACAGAATTGGTGCTGAACGATAAGTTGATTTATATCAACCGTGTGGCTAAGGTAGTCAAGGGAGGCAGACGCCTTAGTTTTAGTGCCTTGGTGGTAACCGGGGATGGCAATGGGCATGTAGGTATTGGGGTTGGTAAGGCTAATGAGGTACCAGGAGCGATTAATAAGGCTGGCGTTATTGCCAAAAAGAGTTTGATTAAGGTACCGCTAGCTGGTACCACTATTCCCTATGAAATAAGAGCTAAATTTAGTGCTGCCAAGGTCTTGCTAAAACCAGCATCACCAGGTACCGGTGTTGTTGCCGGTGGTAGCATTCGAGCTGTGCTTGAGGCAGCCGGAATTAAAGATGTTTTGACTAAATCGCTGGGTAGCTCTAATCGCATTAATATGGCTAAGGCGGCGATGCTTGCCCTCAGCCAGCTTAAGAACCCAAAAGAGGAGTTAGCCAGACGCAAATCAGAGCTTAAGGTTGAGGTTGAAGTGGAGGAGGGGTAGCCGTATTTTGAGGGGACGCAAACCAGTGGCTAAGCTACATATTACCTGGGTGAAAAGTGGTATTGGCTATGCTGATGACCAGAGGAGAACTTTGAAGGCTCTCGGTCTTCGTCGGCTAAACCAGCGTGTCAGCCATGATGATACCGCCTCAATTCGGGGCATGATTAATAAGGTGAAACATTTAGTTAAGGTGGAGGAGGGAAGCTAGTGCGACAGGATGAACTCTCCCCAGCCCCTGGCTCTAAGAAGAGTCGGAAGCGGGTAGGTCGGGGGGATGGTAGTGGACATGGCACCTATTCCGGGCGCGGCTGTAAGGGGCAAAAGTCCCGTTCTGGTTTTAAGATGCGCCCAGGATTTGAAGGTGGGCAGTTACCCTTAATTAAGCGCTTGCCGCGAAAGCGTGGCTTTGTCAACATCTTTAGGGTAGAGTATAACATTGTTAATTTAAATAAGCTTAATATCTTTGAGCCCGGAAGTGAGGTAACGCCAGAAGCATTGGTAGCGGCTGGTGTGGTAAAATCACTCCGCCACCCGATTAAGATTTTGGCTGAGGGTGATGTTAATCATCCTCTTATAGTAAGGGCAAACAAGTTCTCGGCGGCGGCTAAAGCCAAGATTGAGGCAGCCGGGGGCAAAGTGGAGGAGATTGGGTATGCGACCAAGGCAAGCTAGACCACGACTTCTTCAGGCAATGCTTGATGCCTTTAGCTTACCCGACCTGAGGCGTCGGATTCTCATTACCCTGGGCATCCTGGTAGTCTTCCGCTTCGTGGCTCATGTGCCCCTTCCCGGGGTGGACCCTGAGGCCCTGCGGCAGCTATTTGAGAGGGTACCGATGCTGGGTATGCTTGATATGTTTAGTGGTGGTGCCTTAAGGCGGCTTAGTGTAGCCGCGATGGGGGTTTACCCCTATATAACGGCTTCAATTATTATGCAGCTACTGGTGCCTATTATCCCACGGTTGAGAGCCCTTTCACAGGAGGGAGAAGCTGGTAGGAATACCATTAATCGGATTACCCACTGGGCGGTGGTTCCCTTGGCTGGTCTTCAGGGTTATGGGCAGTTAGTCTGGCTCCAGCGTGAGGGTGTGGTTGGTAGTGCTGCCGCGCTGCCGATGGCAACTATGGTTCTATCAATGATAGCTGGCACCATGTTCTGTATCTGGCTAGGTGAGCTTATTACTGAATACGGAATTGGCAATGGTATATCTATAATAATCTTTGGCGGCATTGTGGCTGGTTTCTGGGAAACGGCTGGTCAGGGACGTATTGAGGCGGCAACAAACCTGGGCGGTTTAATGATTTATGTCCTCATAGCCCTAGCCACCGTTGTCGTCATAGTCATCTTTACTGAGGCTCACCGCCGTATCCCGGTTCAATATGCCCGTAGTGTCATTCGCGGTGGTCGTATGTATAAACAATCAGGCTCAACCCATATCCCACTGCGAGTGAACACCGCTGGCATGATACCTCTCATCTTTGCTATGTCGTTGATGCTGTTTCCTGGTATTATAGCCAGTTATTTTGCCAATCCCGCCGGAGCTGACCCCAACTTGGCTAATCATATTATGAGCCTGTTTAATCCTAATGCTGTATTACCTATAGGCTTATTTTACTGGGGAATGTTTTTTGTGATGGTGATTGCCTTTGCCTTCTTTTATACTATGGTGATTTTTGAGCAGCAGGATTTGCCTGGTGTCTTACAGCGGCAGGGGGGATTTGTCCCCGGTATTCAACCAGGGAAACACACCCGTAGTTATCTTAACCAGGTCATTAGCCGTATTACCTGGGGAGGTGCCCTTTTCTTAGCCCTGGTGGCAATAATGCCCTTCGCCGCTCGAGAGATTGGTAATGTTCAGGTAATCCAGCTATCCAGCATGGGTTTACTTATTGTGGTTGGTGTTGCTCTGGACACTATGAAGCAGGTGGAGGCACAACTGGTAATGCGGCGCTATGAGGGCTTTATTAAATAAAAACCGCTGATTCAAAGGAGAGTTAAAGTAAGTAATCACTATATTGTTTTTCTAGGTGCCCCTGGGGCGGGCAAAGGAACTCAGGCAGCTACTGTAGCTCGGGAGCTGAAGCTGGTTCATATTGCCTCCGGCGACCTTTTTCGGCAGGCAGTAGAGCAAGGTACTGAGTTAGGACTGAGAGCTAAGTCTTATATGGACAGGGGGATGCTAGTGCCTGATTCCATTTCAATACTAATGGTTTTAGAGCGTATGTCGGCTCCTGATTGTGAAGGCGGGGTAATCCTTGATGGTTTTCCCCGGAATCTTAAGCAGGCTGAGGCACTGGACAAAGCCCTAGCCGAACAGGCTAAAGCGATAGATAAGGCGGTATATATTCTGGTCTCCGAAGAGGAGCTACTAATGCGGCTTAGCCAGCGCTGGATTTGTCGTAATTGTCAGACACCGTATCATACCATAAACTCCCCGCCTAAGGTTTGGGGTAAGTGTGACCAGTGCGGCGGTGAGCTATATCAGCGCCCTGATGATACCGTTGACACAGTTAAAAAGCGGCTTGAGGTTTACTTTAGCCAGACGGCTCCTCTCATTGACTATTATGCTCAGGCAGGTAAGCTAGTGGAGGTAGATGGGGAGGGAAGTGTAGATGAGGTGAGTAGGAGAATCGTTGCCGCCCTTGGTAAAGGCGAGTTTATTGCTAGGTGAGTATATGGGTATAATTATCAAATCTGATAGAGAGATTACTGTTATGCGGCAGGCAGGTAGAATTGTGGCCACTGTACTGGAACTGCTTAAGTTGCAACTGAGACCAGGGATAAAAACTAAGGAGTTAGATGTTATTGCGGCTAGAGAGCTGGAAAAGCTGGGAGCTAAGTCTTCATCTAAAGGATACCATGGCTTCCCGGCTAATCTCTGCATATCTGTAAATGATGAGATAGTACACGGAATTCCAGGGGAGCGGATTTTATATGAGGGTGATATTGTATCTCTTGACCTAACAGCGAATATCAATGGTTTTCATGGTGACTCTGCCATCACAGTAGGTGTCGGTGAGGTTAGCCCACAGGCTAAAGAGCTTATGGAAACCACTGAAGGTGCCCTAAAGGCTGGCATCGCTACTGCTTATCCCGGTGCCAGATTAGGAGATATTTCGGCTGCCATTCAGAATTATGCTGAGTCAAGGGGCTACTCCGTAGTGCGTGAGTATACCGGGCATGGTATTGGTCGAGAGATGCATGAGGAACCTCAAATACCTAATTTTGGTTTACCAGGCTCAGGACCGGTGCTAAAAAGGGGTATGACCCTTGCCCTCGAACCTATGGTGAATATTGGTGACTGGCATACCAGGCTCGGAGATGACCACTGGACGGTGCTTACTGCTGATGGGAGTCTCTCGGCTCACTTTGAAAATACCATTGCCATTACTGAGGCTGGACCAGAGGTGCTTACTATTGTCTAGACAAGGGGGGTTATGCCTAAGAAGGAAACTATTGAGGTTGAGGGGACGGTAGTGGAACCTTTGCCTAATGCCATGTTTCGGGTTGAGTTACCCAATGGGCATAAGGTATTAGCTCACATTTCGGGGAAGATAAGGTTGCATTATATTAAAATCTTACCCGGTGATAGGGTACTGATAGAGCTTTCTCCCTATGACCTGAGTCGAGGGAGAATTACTTATCGGTTTAAATAGAGAGGGCTTATTGTGAAAGTAAAAGCTTCGGTTAAGGTTAGATGCGAAAAATGCAAGGTGGTAAAGCGGCGTGGGGTGGTTAGGATTATTTGTTCCAATCCTAGGCACAAGCAGCGACAGGGCTAAATTTTTCTTATTGGGTGAGGAGGACTAGATGGCACGTATAGCCGGTGTAGATATACCCAAAAATAAGCAAATTTTGGTGGCACTCCAGTATATCTATGGCATTGGTCCTACTCTGAGCCAGAGGATTCTAGCTCAGACTGGTATTAATGCTTCTACCAAGACGAGCGACCTTATTGAAGACGAGGTTAATCGTCTCCGAGAGGTAATTGACCGAGAGTATAAGGTTGAGGGTGAACTTAGAAAAGAGGTTAACCTTAACATTAAGCGTCTGGTTGAGATTGGTAGCTATCGGGGTATCAGGTATCGTCATAGCTTACCGGTTAGGGGACAGCGAACGCGAACCAATGCTCGTACCAAGCGTGGTCCTCGTAAAACGATAGCCGGTAGAGGGCAGAGGCGTAGCGTAGCTAAGAAATAACTTAACATAACATGTAAAATTTTAGGAGATTACAATGCCACAAAAAAAACGAGCCAGAAGGCGGGAGCGCAAGTCTATCCCTGTAGGCAGAGCCTATATCCAATCCACTTTTAATAATACCATAGTGACTCTTACCGACACTCAGGGAAATGTTATCGCTTGGGGAAGCTCGGGAACAGCCGGGTTTAAAGGCTCGCGCAAAGGCACTCCCTATGCTGCTCAATTAGCCGCTCGTGATGCGGCACAGAAAGCTATGGAGCATGGCTTACGCCAAGTAGAGGTTTATGTTAGAGGTCCAGGCAGCGGGCGTGAAGCAGCTATTCGTTCTCTCCAAAGCGCAGGACTCTATATTACCCGCATTAGGGATGTGACTCCTATTCCCCATAATGGTTGTCGTCCGCCTAAAAGAAGGCGGGTGTAGGAGAGAAAAATGGCAAGGTACACAGCCGCAGTTTGTCGATTATGCCGCCGTAGTGGCGAGAAGTTAATGCTTAAAGGTAGTAGGTGTTTTACCCCTAAATGCGCCATGGACAGACGAGGGAAACCGCCGGGACAGCAGCCCAGTCAGCGCCGTCGGATTTCCGACCGTGGACTACAGCTTCGGGAGAAGCAAAAAGCCCGTTATACCTACGGAATTCTGGAGAGGCAGTTTAGGCGTTTCTTTACTCATGCCGAGAGGCAGTCAGGTATCACCGGTGAAAATCTGCTGGTATTGTTGGAGAGGCGACTGGATAATGTAGTATACCGTTTGGGCTTCGCTGACTCCCGGGCTCAAGCTCGTCAGTTAGTTCAACATGGACATATTATGCTAAATGGGCGCAAGACTGATATACCCTCCTGTCTGGTTAAGGAAGGTGATACCATTAGTTGGAAACCAGAAAATACCAAAACCGAATATTATAAACAATTGGTTCAGACCATTGAGGGTAAGTCTGTCTTGAGTTGGTTGAGCTTGGATAGGCAGAATCTGGTTGGTCAAGTCTTATCTCTGCCTACTCCTGATGACATTGATGCTAAATTTGATGGGAAGAGCATAGTTGGGTTCTATTCCAGATAAGGTAATTAAAAGGAGGTAGCCTTTTGTCTCGTCTAGCAGTGCCTAAGATTGAGTGTGTTGACAGTAAGGATAACTTTGGGCGCTTTGTGGCTGAGCCGCTGGGAAGGGGCTTTGGTGTTACCCTGGGTAATGCTTTGCGTCGAGTGTTGCTTAGTTATCTTCCGGGGGCAGCCGTGACCCAGGTTAAGATTGAGGGGATTCAGCATGAATTCTCTACTATCCCTTATGTAAAGGAAGATACCACGGATTTTTTACTCAATGTTAAAGCATTAAGGTTAAAGTCCCTTTCCGGTCAACCAGGTAAGTTAACTCTGGAGGTAAAAGGGGAGGGGCAAGTGTGCGCTGCTGACATTAAGCCGTCAACTGATTTTGAGGTGGTGAACCCTGAGCTTTATCTAGCCACCTTAGATTCGACTGAAGCTAGCCTTTATGTGGAGTTTGATGTGGAATTGGGTGAAGGCTATAGGCAGGCTGAGCCTAGTGATAATCTGCCAATAGGAGTGATTCCACTGGATGCTATCTTTACCCCGATGCGCAAGGTTAACTTTACCGTTGAGCCAATTCATATCGGTCGAGAGACTAGTCGTGAGCGGTTGTGCCTAGAAGTGTGGACAGACGGCAGTATATCACCGGTAGACGCCATCAGCGGCAGTGCCAGCATTCTAGTGGAGCAGTTGTCTCCTTTTGTTGATTATGCCAGGGTTTCTCGGATGAAGGTAGAGGAGCTTATTCGCTTACCTATTTCTGACGAGCAGTATAATATACCTGTAGACCAACTAAAGCTATCGGTGCGTACTATGAATTGCTTGCGGCGTGGTGGCATCACCACCGTGGGCGAAGTCATAAGCAAAGGTGAGAAGGGGTTGCTTTCGCTACGGAATTTTGGGCAGAAGTCTAAACAAGAGATAGAGGAGTGCCTTAACGCATTAGGACTATCTCTTACGCCTCAGGTTGAGGAAAGGACAGAGGATGAGGCATAAAGTAGCTGGCAGAAAGTTAGGCAGGGCTTCAGGTCACCGGAGGGCATTGTATCGTAACCTGGTGACCGACCTTCTTAACTATGAGAAAATTACTACCACCGAAGCCAAAGCTAAGGAAGTGCGTGGCTTGGCTGAGCGAATGATAACATTAGGTAAGGAGGGTGGACTTCATTCCCGCCGCCAGGCACTGTCATTTATTTTAGATACAAAAGTGACCGAGAAAGTATTTAATGAGCTTGCCTCAAGGTACGCTGAGCGCCCTGGTGGATATACCCGCATTGCTAAATTGGGACCCAGGTTGGGTGATGGGGCACCTATGGTTCAGCTTGAGTTGGTAGGATGAAGGGATACAGGGTTGATAAACAATGTCAGCAAGATTGTATTGATTATGGAATATGATGGCAGTCATTACCACGGCTTCCAGTTGCAGGCTAACCTGCCTACTATTCAAGGGGAGACCGAGAAAGCTCTACGGAAGCTTACCGGGGAGAGAATTCGGGTGATAGCAGCTAGCCGAACCGATGCCGGGGTTCATGCTAGAGGACAGGTGGTTAGTTTCAGGACTAAGTCACCCCTTTCCCTATCGGCATTTGTTAACGGTCTAAACTACTATTTACCTGGGGATATTGCGGTTAAGGCGGCGCATAGAGTAGATGATTCTTTTAATGTTAGGCGTGATGCTCTTAGCCGGGAATATAATTACTGTATATTAAATAGCTTGACCCGGTCGCCAATTAGGAATGGTTTTTCTTATCTTGTCGCTGCCCATCTGGATATTGGGGCTATGAATCAGGCGTGTCAAGCTCTCATTGGCGAGCATGACTTTGCCTCATTTATAACTTGCTTTGAAGGCGGAATAAGGAATACGGTGCGGAGTGTGTATAGAGCAGAAATAGAAAAGGATGGGGAATTGGTTGTTTTTAGTGTGGCGGCTAACTCCTTCTTACCTCATCAAGTGCGCAATACGGTAGGTGCCCTAATCAAAGTGGGCAGGGGTAAGATGACTGTTGACGAGTTTTATAGTATGGCTGAAGCTAAGAAACTGGGGCTGGCTGGTCCAACAGCTCCTGCCTGTGGGCTATGCCTTATGGGGGTAAATTATCCATGCTCTTTCGGAGAAGAGAGGCAATGAAAACCTATAGCACTAAGGCGTCTGATATTAAGCGAGAGTGGCATGTTATTGATGCTTCGGGTGAGGTCTTAGGTAAGCTTGCCACTCAAGTAGCCAGCTTACTTATGGGCAAGCACAAACCAATATTTAGTCGTAATCTGGATACGGGCGACTTTGTTATCGTTATCAATGCTGATAAGGTGCGCGTTACCGGCAATAAAGCTAAGCAAAAGGTCTATTACAGACATTCTGGGTATCCTGGAGGGCTGAAAAGTATCAGTTTAGACAAAATGATGGAGACCAATCCTGCGCAAGTGGTTGAACATGCTGTCAAGGGTATGTTGCCTCACAATCGGCTGGGTGCCAAGATGATGAAAAAACTCAGGGTCTATGTCGGTGATACCCATCCCCACCTGGCTCAAGTGAAGGCTAGCTCAAAGAGGGCAGTTTTAGAGGGTGAGGGAAGGGAATAAAGTCGGATAGATGCAAATGGAAAAGCAAACTTATTTCTACGGAACAGGCAGACGCAAGACGGCAGTGGCTCAAGTAAGGCTGTTACCAGGTAATGGTGAGATTATCATAAATGGTGTCTCCTATGAGGAGCTGTTCCCCCGCCTTGAGCACCGCCGGACAATACTACAACCTCTTTTGGTTACTGATTGCGTCGCTAAGTATAATGCCGTAGTCAAGGTAACGGGGAGTGGTGTATCAGGGCAGAGTGGCGCTGTTTCTCACGGTATCGCTCGAGCCTTGGTAAGAGCTGATGAAAGCCTTAAGTCTATACTGCGGCGTTATGGATTGCTCACTCGGGACTCTCGGGCTAAAGAGAGGAAAAAGTACGGTCTCAAGCGGGCTCGCAAGGCACCTCAATATACTAAACGGTAAAGTGCTTGGTGCCGAAAGAGGAATCTGAGGTCTCA
>JAUWEU010000022.1 GCA_030608125.1 Dehalococcoidia bacterium | reverse complement strand
ACCTTAGGTCAGCATGTGCTTGCTGAAGCGCAAAAACGGGGGGGAGTGGCTGCCTATATTGATGTGGAGCATGCCCTAGACCCAGCCTATGCCGCTCATTGCGGCGTTAATGTTAACGACCTGCTTATCTCTCAACCCGATACTGGAGAGGAGGCTCTGGAGATTACCGAGGCACTGGTCAGGAGCGGAGCTATTGATGTTATAGTCATTGATAGTGTTGCCGCCTTAGTCCCCAGGGCTGAAATTGAGGGGGAGATGGGGGACGCTCATGTTGGCTTGCAAGCTCGCCTAATGTCACAAGCATTGAGAAAGCTGGCTGCCGCTATTGGTAAGTCAGGGACAGCAGTAATATTCATCAACCAGTTAAGAGAAAAGGTTGGTATTATCTTTGGCAACCCTGAGGTGACACCGGGGGGCAGGGCTTTAAAGTTCTATAGCTCAATTAGGATAGACTTAAGACGAGTTGAAACTATCAAGCAGGGAAATGAGGCAATAGGCAGCCATATCAAAGCTAAGGTGGTCAAAAATAAGACTGCCCCTCCATTTAGAAGTGCTGAGTTTGACATCATGTTTGACCATGGGATAAGCCGGGAGGGTAATCTTATAGACATGGGTGTGGAGTTGGGGCTAGTAAACAAGACTGGCGCTTTTTTCTCCTATGGTGACATTCGCCTGGGGCAAGGTAGGGAGAATGCCAAGCAATATCTGAGTCAGAATCCCGAGCTTGCCCAAGAGATTGAGCGACAGATTAGAGCCTCAGCCGTCACCAGCTCTAAACCTTAGCTAGCAATTAATGACACTTTAAATAGCTAGGTTAATAGGTAGTAACAGTAATTAAGGCTGGGGCGTAAGCTCCAGCCTCTTGTCTTAGAAAGGGCAAGCCAATGAGGAAGATTACCGCAATCAGGGTCGGGAAGGGTCGGGGAAAGCGGGTAAATGTATTCTTAGATGGCAAGTTCGCTTTCAGCCTGGAAGCTGAGGTAGTAGTAAGAGAGGGTCTGCAGGTTGAGCAGGAGCTATCTGTCGGTCAGATTGAAGCACTAGCCAGGTCTGACCACTTCCACCGTTGCTTCAATGCTACTGCCCACTACCTTAGCTACCGACCTCGGAGCGAGTCTGAGCTAAGGGAGCGACTTCACTGGCGGGGTTTTGATGATGATAGCATAGAGGCGGTGATAGCCAAACTAAAGGAACAAGGGTTGGTGGATGATGTTGCCTTTACCCAATTCTGGAAGGATAATCGGGAATCATTTAGCCCACGCAGCCGATGGCTAACCAAGCTGGAGCTGAGGCGAAAGGGTGTAGCCGCTGACATCATAGACCAGGTGGTTAATACAGTTAACGATGACAATAGTGCCTATCGAGCAGCCCTAAGTAAAGCTCGTAGCTTATCTCTATCTGATTATCAGGGTTTCCGTCGCCGATTAGGTGAATACCTCAAGCGGCGTGGCTTTGGTTACGGGGTCATAAATCACACAATAGAACAATTGTGGCAGGAACAGGAAACTAAGTCTAAATAGCATTATGTTGGCACTAAAGCTACAAATGAAGGGGGTGGAAAAATGGGAATAGATGTAGTTCTAGCTATTGCCTTTAGTTTTATTATAGGTGTGGTATTTGGAGGTATGGCTGCCTTTCTTTTTAGGCGAGTGATGATTAACCGACAAATGCGTATTGCCGAGAAGAAAGCCGATAGAATACTAGCTGAAGCCAGAGCTGAGTCCAAAGATTTAGTCCGTGAGGCAAGGCAGGAGACTGAGAAAATTAAGTCAGGAGTTGAAGCGGAGTATCGGGAACGCCGCGCTGAACTACAGCGCCAGGAGAGCTACCTGTCTCAGCGGTCAGAGAGCTTAGAGCGCAAGTTAGAAGATGTGGAGAACCGCGGTCGCAATCTGGCTAACAAAGAGAACGAGATAGAGTCCATTCGCACTCATCTTGAGGAAGTTAGAGATAAGCAGTTAAAGCAGCTAGAGTTAATTTCGGGTATGTCCAGTGATGAGGCAAAGCAAACATTGATTGAGACTATGGAGGTTGAGATGCAGGAGGAAGCATCACGGCGCCTTCGGGAATGGGAGGCTAAGGTAAGAGAAGAAGCCAGTGAGAAAGCTCAGGGAATCTTGTCCCAGGCTATCCAGCGTTGTGCTTCTGAGGTTGTATCTGAAACAACGGTGGCTACTGTTCCCCTTCCCAGTGATGAGATGAAGGGTCGACTTATCGGACGAGAGGGTCGTAACATTAGAGCTTTGGAGCAAGCTACCGGCGTTGACCTAATTATTGACGATACCCCCGAGGCGGTGACCCTGTCTAGCTTTGACCCAGTGCGGCGAGAAGTGGCTCGAATTGCTTTAACCAAGCTTATCCTTGATGGTCGTATCCATCCAGCTCGCATTGAAGAGGTGGTAGCCAAGGCTAAGGAGGAAGTAGATGCTGCTATCTATAGTGCTGGAGAAGATGCAGCTTATCAAGCTGGGGTGCACGGATTATGCCCTGAATTAATCAGGCTACTTGGTCGGCTTAAGTATCGTACTAGCTACGGACAGAATGTCCTCGCCCATAGTATTGAGGTGGCTTATTTAGCGGCTATGATTGCTGGGGAGTTGGGAGCCAATGTTGCCATAGCCAAGAAGGCTGGTCTGCTTCATGACATTGGTAAGGCGGTGGACCGTGAGGTAGAGGGCAGTCACGCTGCTATTGGGGCTGACTTGGTTAAGCAATGGGAAAAATCCCCTGAGGTGGTTAAGGGTATCGCTGAGCACCACTTTGAAACGGAAACTACCAGCATTTGGGGCTTTATCATTTCAGCGGCTGATGCTATCAGTGGTGCCAGACCAGGGGCAAGGCGTGAGTCATTAGAGGGCTACTTGAAGCGTCTGAAGGCATTGGAAGATATAGCTAATGGTTTTAAAGGGGTGGAGAAGTCATTTGCTATTCAAGCCGGTCGCGAAATCCGTATCCTGGTTAAGCCAGAAGAGATTGACGATTTGGGAGCAATGAGGCTGGCTCGAGACATTGTTAAGAAGATAGAGGAAGGGCTACAATATCCAGGTCAAATAAAGGTTACCGTGCTCAGAGAGACAAGAGCTATAGATTATGCTAAGTAGGAGGTGTAAACGAGGAGCTAATGTTAATATTGGCGATTGGTGATATAATTGGCAGACCTGGCAGGCAGGCAATGAATAAGCTTTTGCCAGACCTGCGACAACAATATGGCTTGGATATGGTTATTGCCAATGCTGAGAATACTGCCGGCGGTTTGGGTCTAACTTCAACTACAGCTAAGGAGTTGCTGGATGCTGGAGCTGATGTGTTGACCTCGGGTAACCATATATGGGCACAGAAGGAGATTATTCCATACCTTGATGGTGAAATGCCTATCCTGCGCCCATTAAATTATCCCCCAGGAGTGCCGGGGAGGGGCTATATAATCAATGGTCAGGTTATGGTGGTTAATTTGATGGGGAGAGTATTTATGGGTGATATTGATTGCCCGTTTAGAGCTATGGATAAACTACTGGCTGAGCTTAAGCACAAGCCACCAATCATTATTGTTGATTTCCATGCCGAGGCAACATCGGAGAAGATGGCAATGGGGCGATACCTGGATGGTCGTGTTAGTGCTGTGCTTGGCACACATACCCATGTGGGAACTATTGATGCCCAGTTGCTTCCTCTAGGTACAGCCTATGTTACTGATATTGGCATGACCGGACCTGTGGATTCAATTATAGGTGATGATGCCGAAGCCGTAATTCGCCGCTTTCTGACCGGAATGCCCCATCGTTTATCTGTGGGCAAGGGCAAAACAATGTTTAACGCAGTAATGGTCAGGGTGGATGAGGATAGTGGCCGAGCAATAAGTATTGACCGAATCTATCGGGAGGTGGAGTAGCAATGTCTAAGGTTGACCTCCACATGCACTCCACCGCCTCTGATGGACGACTTACTCCTGAGGATGTTGTCCGTAAATCGGCGGAGAATGGGTTAACCGTTATTGCCCTTACTGACCATGACACTGTAGATGGTATTGCTCCGGCTCTGGTAACTGCCAAAGCCTTTCCCTGGCTGAAAGTCATACCTGGCATTGAGATTAGTACTGACTTTCCTGATGGCGAAGTTCATGTTCTCGGCTACTTTATAGATTATACTGACCCAGAATTCGCAGCCAGGCTGGAGAGAATGCGCCATTCTCGACGGGGACGGGCTCAAGGGATGATTGCTAAATTGAGAGATTTGGGTATCCATATTGAATGGCAGCAAGTCCTAGAAATAGCCGACAGTGGTTCTATAGGTCGTCCTCATATTGCTCAGGCTATGTTAGACAAGGGTTATATCGCCTCAATTAAGGAGGCGTTTACCAAGTATATAGGTCGGGGTGGACCTGCCTATGTTGAGCGGGAGAAGATAACCCCGGTAGAGGCAGTGAAACTAATATTACGGACTAAAGGGTTGCCAGTGCTGGCACACCCGTTAACTATTAGTGACCCGGAGACAATGGTTGTTGAGCTAAAAGCAGCCGGTTTAGTCGGCATTGAAGCCTACTATAATGGTTATACTGCTGACGAAATTAGTAGACTAGTTAACCTAGCCGATAAGTATGGTCTTATTGCTAGTGGTGGCAGCGATTACCACGGTCTGGATGTTAG
This sequence comes from Dehalococcoidia bacterium, assembly GCA_030608125.1. The sequence continues at coordinate 4,095 of JAUWEU010000022.1, read as the reverse complement.
CCGTGAGACTATGATTGGTGGTGTGGATGTACCAATAAAGTCAGCGGAGCAACTTATGACTCTGGCGGAGCAGCGAGAAATAAGGTTAGCCAGCCCCTAATATTGTGGAGCTGATAAGCAATCTCAATGAGGAGAGCTTATGACTATTGAGTTTGGATTGCTAATATTAGCTGCCTATCTTTTGGGTTCGGTGCCAGCCGCTTATCTGGCGGCTAAATGGTCCCGGGGAATAGACTTAAGACAATATGGCAGCGGCAATGTGGGAGCAAGCAACCTACTGACGATAACCTCTAAGTGGATAGCTATCCCGGTAATCATTTTTGATGTGGGTAAGGGAGCAGTGATGGTGTGGGCGGCTCAGTTGTTAGGTCTAGGCATTGCTGAGCAGGTAGCGGTAGGTTTAGCGGCAATTATTGGGCATAACTGGCCAGTTTTCCTTCGTTTTAATGGCGGCAGAGGTGCTTTGACTACCATGGGCGTGCTTCTTATTTTAACACCATGGTTAGCACTGATATTGGTAGCTTTTGCTTTCCTTTTCTTCCCATTCCGACAGCTAGCTCTGGGAACAACCCTGGCAATGGCAGCTTTGCCCCTATTTAGCTGGTTTTTTAGTCAGCCTTTTGGTATTGAAGAGCGACTGCCGGTTACTCTAGGCTTCTTGGCTATATTTCTAATAGTGTTGATTAGACGATTAACGACACCGCGGACTTCACTCTCTGCTTCGGTGCCCCGGGGGCAGCTAATTATTAATCGCCTGCTTTTTGACCGGGATATAAGGGACAGGGAAGCCTGGATAAAACGGCAACCTCCTGAGCAACAAGAAAAACAGGAGAAAGGTTAACTATAGTAAGATGAAATGTGCCACTCATCCCGAGGTTGAAACTAACCTGAGGTGTGGTAAGTGTGGTAAGCTGATATGTCCTAAGTGCCTGGTGCAGACTCCGGTAGGAGCCAGATGCCCGGATTGTGCCAAGCTACATAAACTGCCTACCTATCGCATTTCCACTAAATATTATTTGATAGCTATAGGAACTGGGTTAGGCATGGCTATTGCTTGTGGTGCTATCTGGGGACTGATAGAGTCGTTGGTGCACTTCCTTTACCTTAGTCTGTTATTAGCCCCGGGTATTGGCTATGCCATTGGAGAGGTAGTTAGCCTGTCGGTTAATCGCAAGCGCGGCACAGGGTTAGCTGTTATCGCTGGCGTGGCTCTGGCAATAAGCTACCTTATTTCCAATATCAGGCTCTTCCAAGGGATGATTTTGTTTTCGTTCTCTTTTAGTCCTTTTCACTTAATTATTGACCTATTAGCCCTGGCTCTGGGTATTTTTGTAGCTGTTAGCCGTTCACGCTAAAATAAACCCTAGTCTAGATAGAAGATACAAAGTATGGACCCTACCCGGGAAATATTCTGGAATATTCTCTATGGTGACATAATTCTTTACCCCGCAGCCGCTATTGCCGTCGGTATCTTTATTTATGTTATATACCGTCGTTATAAATTGTGGCGATTAGGTAAACCGGATAACAGATTTAGTCACCCGGGTAAGAGAATATGGGTATTTATTGTTACCGCAATAGTTGATGGCATATTGCACCGCAAACTTTTTGGCATAGCTCCTAGTCTGGAGCATAGACGCCCATCCCCAAAAGATTTCCTGCCTGAGACAAGTCCTATTTTAGGAGGCAGGCGCTTTTCCCTTAAGAATCTCCTACCTAGAGAATTTTACCCCAGGGAATTTTATCCCGGAATAGCCCATTTTCTCATCTTTGCTGGCTGCGGAATCCTGTTGCTAGGGGCATTACTGGATTTTATCAGTCACTACCTCTTTCACTTTATGCATGGCAGCTTCTATCTGGGCTACTCACTAGCTACCGATATTGGTGGCATATTGGTTCTAATTGGAGCAATCCTGGTCATCATCAGGCGCTATGTTAAAAAACCAGAAAGATTAGACAATACTGCTGAGGATTTGATTGCCCTGATTTTGATAGTTTTAGTCGTATTTAGCGGCTTCATTGTTGAGGGATTTCGTATCGCCGCCACTGAGCTAAAAACTACCCCGGATTGGGCAGTGTGGTCTCCCGGTGGCTTTATCCTGGCTAAAGCTTTCAGCGGTTTAAGCCAGGGTGCCCTGCTAACCTGGCACCGAATTATGTGGTGGTCACATATAATAATCACCTTCGGGGCTATAACCTACGTTTGCCTCTATTGGAACAAGCTATGGCATATCATTGTTTCCCCGGTGAATGTGTTCTTCAGGTCACTAGAGCCTAGGGGAGCCCTGATACCTATCGATTTAGAAACGGCAGAAACCTTTGGCGTAGCCAAGATTGAGGACTTTACTTGGAAGCAGCTAATGGACCTGGATGCCTGCACTCGCTGTGGTAGATGCCAAGATGTTTGTCCTGCCTATATTAGTGGCAAGTCGCTCTCACCCAAGAAGATGACCCAGGACCTCAAGGCTCATTGGCTGGAGAAGGCTCCAATTTTGCTTAAAGGTAAGGCAGAGGCGGCTAATCCAGGGGGTGATGGTTTAGCTCTTATTGGTGAGGTGATAACTGAGGATGAAATCTGGGACTGCACTACCTGCCGTGCCTGCCAGGAGGTGTGCCCTGTCTATGTGGAGCATGTTGATAAAACTATTGACCTAAGACGGAATCTGGTGTTGGAGCAGGCTTCTATCCCTGAGACGGCTGAAGGGGCATTGAGGAGCATTGAAGACAGAGGGCACCCGTGGCGGGGGACTACATTGACCAGAACCGATTGGGCTCAAGGGCTTGATATTAAGACTCTAGCTGAAGATAGTGATATAGACATTCTGTACTGGGTAGGTTGTACCGAAGCACTGGAAGAGAGAAGTATGAGGATAGCTCAGGCTATGGCTAAGCTGTTGAAGTTAGCCGGGATTAAATTTGGTGTCCTGGGTTCTGATGAAAGCTGCTGTGGTGAGCCAGCTCGTCGCCTGGGTAATGAGTATTTATTCCAGATGCAGGCTGAGAAAAATATTGAGCTGCTAAAGGGCTATAATGTAAGGAAGATAGTTACTGCCTGTCCCCACTGCTTTAACACGCTAAAGAATGAATATCCTCAGTTTGGCGGGAATTTTGAGGTCATTCACCATACCGAGTTCATTGCCGACTTGCTGAAAGAAGGCAAGTTGAGAATTATCAAGGGAAGTGGTGGGGTAGTGGTTTACCACGACCCCTGCTATTTGGGGAGGTATAATGATATTTACGAGCCACCGAGGCAGGTGTTAAATAGTGTGCCTGATATTACCCTTGTTGAGGTGGAGCGGAATCGGGAACGGGGTTTCTGCTGTGGCGGTGGGGGCGGTCGTATGTGGCTGGAAGAAAGTGTTGGCAGGAGAATCAGCGAGCTGCGCATAGAGCAGGTAATTGAAACTAAAGCCCAGATAGTGGCTACTGCCTGCCCCTTCTGTTTGCAGATGTTTGATGATGCCATAAAGGCAAAGGAGGCTGAAGAATGGCTTAAGGTTACAGATATAGCTGAGTTGGTAGCCGAATCAGCCATCTATCACCCTTCTTCCACCTAGCAATATTAAACCAACAAGCCTATTTGGGGTCAATTGGTTACATATACATCCCAGCGCTGACATTTAATATATGGCCGGTGATAAAATCTGAATCAGCCGAAGCCAGAAACAAAGCTGGTTTGGCTGCATCTTCCGGTGTCATTACTTTATCACCAATTTCTTGAAGCATCCTCTCTCTAGCCCTCTTGGGTATACCCATCTTTTCACCGGCAACCTCCTCCCCAGTCTCTTTCTCAGCAGTAAATCTAGTATGGACGAAGCCATAGGCAAGGGCATTACAGGTGATACCAAATCGCGCCCACTCTCTGGCTACTGTTTTAGTAAGTCCAACGATTCCGGCTTTAGCCGCCGTATAATTGACCTGCCCAACACTGCCCATCAAACCCATTACAGAGGATGTATTGATAATCTTACCGCCATGCCCCTTTTTCATCATATACTTGGCGGCTGAGCGGATACAATTAAAAGCCCCCTTAAGAATGATATCCACGCACATATCCCATTGCGCATCAGTCATTCTATGTATCAGCGCATCTCT
>JAUWEU010000091.1 GCA_030608125.1 Dehalococcoidia bacterium | reverse complement strand
GAATATGAGGAGCTAGACGCTCCCCATACTGGCAATACTGATTATATACTTCGTCCAACGATAGAGGGCTAACCTCATAAACTTTGGTCAAAATAATGTTCTTGTAGTCAAGTATAAGGCGAAGCCGCTCCAGTAACATCTCTTTATCTAAAAGGTCGCCAATTCTAATGCCTAACCTGGCTGCTTTATCGGCAAAGGCAGGGCCTATGCCCTTGCGCGTTGTGCCCAATGCTTTCCCAGCTCGTGATTCCTCCTCCAAGCCATCGAGGAGGATATGATACGGCATAATCAGGTTAGCCCGGTCACTGATAAATAGCCTGGTAGTATCCACACCACGCTGGTTAAGCTGGTCTATCTCATCAATTAGCACGGCGGGATTAATCACCACACCGTTACCAATAATACAAACAGCTTGGGGATAAAAAATACCACACGGGACAAGGTGGAGCCTAAACTCACCATAGGGGTTAACTACAGTATGCCCGGCATTATCCCCGCCTGAAAAGCGGACAACCACCCCTGCTTTTTCGGCAAGCAGGTCAATCACCTTGCCCTTCCCCTCATCCCCCCACTGAGCTCCAATTACAGCAATAGCTGGCATTAATTCCCTCCTCTAATATATTTATAGCATACAAGGCGGTTATCCATAAAAGGGTTAAAAGCTACCTGGTTTTTGTCTGTTGCCACACATAAATCAATCTCTGGCCGATGGTGAAAAAGCTGAATACCACTATAATAGCTAAGGCAATAACTAAAAAGGCATAGTCAATCTGGCTCAGTAAAAGGCCTAATGCCAACACAATGGTCCTCTCGGCTCGGGTAAATAATCCCACCTCGCACTCCAGACCTAAGGATTCTGCCCTGGCTCTGATATAGCTCACCAGTAGTGAACTGGGCAGGGCAACACCAGCAAGTAAGATTCCGACGATGAATCCTCCTCTGACATATAGGACTATGATGCCCAGTAACAGTACTGCCTCAGCTAAACGGTCAAGCGTAGAGTCAAGGATAGCGCCAAAGCGGGTAGTCTGGTTAGTGCGGCGAGCCAGGGCTCCATCCATGATGTCAAAGAAACCGGCAATAAGCACAACAAAACCGGCAGCAAAAAGGTGCTCTGTAATAATAAGTGCCGCAGCGCCAGCAGCTAGTAAAAAACCAAACCAGGTTATGGCGTTAGGTGTTATGGGTGTCTTAGCCAAGAGCCGCACTACCGGTTGGGTAAGGTAATAGGCTGCGGTCTTACGAATTTCGGCTAACCTTGGCATTATCCGTTGCTTTTCAGAAACAGCACTACCCAAGCCTCTCTATCCTTTACTTAAACTAAAACCGACATAGCTTCAGATTCATTCTTTCCGCAAGTTTCACTAAGCACCTTGACATAATAATCCAATACCCTTTGGGCAACGTGTTTCCAGTCATACCCCTCGGCGGTAAGTCTTTCCCTGGCTGCCATCTGCTGCCGAAGCGATTCATTCGCCATAAGCGAGATTAGAGCCTGAGCCAATGCCTTCTCATCTTTTGGTGGCACCAGTAACCCCTCAACACCGTGAGTCATAAGGCTGGCATAACCGTCTATATCGGAGGCGACAATTGGCTTACCGATAGCCATAGCCTCAAGCAAAGCGATACCAAAACTTTCCCGACCGGTGGCTGGAGAACAAAAAATATCGGCTGTCTTATAATATCTGGGTAGTTCGGTATAGGGTACATAGCCAACAAAAACAACATCCTCTATCCTGTTCCGCTTCACCTGCCTCTCATATTTTCGCCGCAGTCTGGTGCCAGGACCCACGATGATAAGTCGCGAGTTAGAAAATTCTTCCTTGACTCGCTTATAAGCCTTAATTAGATAGTTTAAGCCTTTGCGACTTTCCAAACGAGCAACAAACAGGATATTCAGCTTCCCGTCACAGAACTCGTCAATTGGCGATACATCGGGAGAAAAATGCGCTAAATCTATGCCATTAGGGATAATATTGTATTCTCCAGGGACATACTTACTGGCAAACTCCATAGCTGGTTTAGACACCGCAATTTTGCCGTGAAGCTTACGAGCACGTCTGTTCAATATTATGGTGCTAATAGGTCTACCAATGTTGTATCCAGACCAGGGATGGCTAAGATATCCCACGCTGTGCTGAAAGGCGTGAAAGGTACCTACATTAGTGGTATGTGAAAAACGGAGCACAGCGGTACATAGCATGGGCATAAAAGGTTCATGGAGATGAATAATATCAAAGGTTTCCTTTTCAAGCACGGCTTTTATGGTGGGGGCTAGGTGCAGTGATATAGTAATACGGCAGATGGAACCACTGGTAGGAATGGGGCGCGGCTTACCTATGGGTATAAACTTGTCGCCAAAAGTGGAGACGACGCTAGACGCAGGGGCAATAACTTTAACCTGGTGACCCATCAGGGTAAGTTGGTGCTCAAGGCAGGAGATGTGATTGGTAACACCACCGGGATAGGCAAAGTCATAAGGCGAGACTAAGGCTATCTTCATAAGTAGCTACCTAAAACCTACCTGCGAACTTACTCTGACGGTTTTTCTTTTTCAGCTTGCTGAGCAGTAGCAACAATAAACTCTTCCACCATCCGGTGAGCTTCGTCATCGGTATACTGGATGGGTGGTGATTTCATAAAGTAGGCTGAGGGGGCTACCAGTGCCCCCTTCAATCCCCGGTCTAGGGCAAGCTTACAGCACCTGATAGCATCAATAACCACCCCGGCTGAGTTAGGGCTATCCCATACCTCAAGTTTTAACTCCAGGTTCAGAGGAACATCGCCAAAGGTTTGTCCTTCCATCCTAATATGGCAAAACTTGCGGTCAGTCAGCCAGGGGACATAATCACTGGGACCGACATGGATATTATCGGGGTCAAGCTCATAATCTAACTGAGAGGTAACCGAGGTGGTTTTGGATATTTTCTTGGACTCAAGGCGCTCGCGCTCTAACATATTAAGGAAGTCGGTGTTACCACCAAAGTTCAATTGATAGGTTCGCTCCAGCTTAACTCCACGGTCTCCAAACAGCCTGGTAAGCACACGATGGACAATGGTGGCTCCAACCTGAGATTTTATATCATCCC
>JAUWEU010000023.1 GCA_030608125.1 Dehalococcoidia bacterium | reverse complement strand
CCAGCTCAGGCTGAGACAAAGAGAAGTAGCGATGTCGTCCTTATTACCAGCGACCGACTGGGGACGGGAGATGATAGACTGGGGGAAATACTGATAAAAGCCTTTCTCAACACCCTCTGGGATGCTGAGCCCAAACCAGCCAAGCTCCTATTCATTAATGATGGGGTAAGGCTTACCACCGAAGGCTCTGAGGTTCTAGAAACCTTGCATCTGCTGGAGAAGGAGAGTGTCCAGATATTCTCCTGCGGCACTTGCCTGAAATATTATCAGTTGAAAGAAAAGCTAAGGGTGGGACTAGTGACCAATATGTATGATATCGTGGACTCCCTGCTTTCTGCTGGCAAAGTTATAAAAGTTTGACGGGGCATGTTGAACGGGTGATTCAGTTGGGCTACGCCTTACCGAGACTGTTAGTGGTGCCGTCGGCTATACCACAAGATATTGTGTGGTACCCCTGGGGCGACTCGAACGCCCGACACGCGGTTTAGGAAACCGCTGCTCTATCCACCTGAGCTACAGGGGCATATCTCTAATTTTAACCCGGCTAGGCTATATTTAAAAGCTCTTTTAACTCCTCAGCTCATTAACCTGGCGGATACTCACGGACTTATGGCAGCTAAAATATCCTGATTCAAAGCCGAAAACTGTGAAAGCCAGGCTAGCCTTTCTCTCTTTAAATTCTGAGATAGTTGCTCAATCTGCTCATCACTATAATAATTCTTGGGGTCGAAGCGGTCCAGTTCTAATCCAGGGATTTCGGAGGGCACCTCATAGCCCCAGAAATCATCCTTCTGCCACGCAATTTTGTCTCTGGCTATCATCTCCACTATCTTTATTGAATCTCTAACCGTGATTTTTTGTCCCCTAACCATACCTCCCACGTTTCCTGTGTTCAGGATAAAGCACTGGATATCAGGATTCTTCCGCAAAATGCTGAGAAATATATTCCCTTCTTCAGCGTGGGAACCAACAATAAATGGGTTCGTGCCTACTACCCTTAGTGCTTTGCCGGCTTCAGACGGGTCACCGGCTGAAGTCTCTATGGACTCACCCAGCATGAAAGCTACTGCAGCCCATTCCGGGGAAAGGCGCACTACCGGAGGCATAATGTCATGGTGACGGGTAATGAACACTATACAATCAACCTTTTCCAGGTCAATCGTGTCATCAGTAAAAGCGATGTCCCGTCTTTTTACCATTGCCCGACCATTGGAGGTTAATGTAGTATCGAAGAAATCCACCTTGCCCGTTTCTGGCTCCACCCAGACATTTTCCAGTATAGCCCGAGGACTTATTGCCGCCGCATATAGTAGAGGCTGCATGCTAGGCTCCAGTCCATCCGTCTTTAAATAGAAGGACTCCTCGGTGCCGACAGCACTACCATCAGACTTAAGTATTGCCACATCATCCTGACGAATTACCACCCCCTCCGGGGGGCGTAACCAGTGGGAATGACAGGAGAGTGCCGTCTTCCCGGTACCACTGAGACCAAAGAGGAGAAAGCCTATATCTCTCAACCTGCCATCCCTGAATACTCGCACTATCTTACTAGCTGCGTGAAGCCCCAGATTACCCTCTTTCTTAGCCCAGTACATGACCTGCCGGAGCATGGCTTTCTTCTGCTCCCCTTTGTAGTCACTGCCTAGAATAATAGTCAAGCCCCTCTCAGGAAAGACAAGAACCTTCTTTTCCTCCCACTCTGGTACAGCCAGGGATACAAAATCTGGCTCTCCTCCCTCTGGAGGGAATAGAGTATTACCCCACATCAAGGGTAGTCTGGCATACTCAGCGGTAACATATAAACGGCAGCTTCTTTTAAAGCCCGGTGTCATGCACATGACCCGGTCAAGCATTAACACTTCCTTGCTCTTTAGATAGTCCAGAACCTCATGGATGAGCTTCAGGTCATCTGAATCGGGCTCATCCATTATCACCTCGGTCAACTTTGCCATTCTATTGCGTATTTTAGTAATCACCGAGAGATTGCCGAATTCAGTGATGATTCCCCCGTGCTGCAAAGCCCATTCCCGAAGGCTCTCATCCGACGGGTTATCAATGATTTTCCTCGGCTGGAAGGTTTTGCCAAATATTTTATCCATTGTCTTTTACCTGCGGTTAACCTGCCACATAAAGTGGAGATAGGGGGATTCGAACCCCCGACCTCTGCGATGCGAACGCAGCGCTCTCCCTATTGAGCTATATCCCCACATTTATAAATTATATCATATAAGGGATTATTTATTAACCCCATGTACTCGTTCATATGATTAGTAAAACTTGTCTCTTATTTCAAGGTCATAGAAGGTGGCGAATGTTTCCCTCTGTTTCGTCATTGCGAGCCGAAGGCGTGACAATCCCAATGGTAGGGCACTCCTGAGATTGCTTCGTCGCTAACGGCCCTCGCAAAGACATGGAAGCGAGGATAAGGTATGCCGCATTCTGAGTAACATAGTGTCCCCAGTCTATCTGAACGAAATCACCTATCCCCGTTATCCCCTTAATAAGGCGAAGACTATAATGATATGAATATCTTCTTATCATGGGTTTATACCGCCCCAAGAACTATTCTTCCCCCTCATGATAGACAAACTCATATATAGGGTCTTTTATTAAGGGTAATTTGAAGGGGTGAAGTCTTGCTAAGAAGTATTATTATGTCAATACGGTAGGTTGTCAGCAAAGAAATGATTCTAGTATCAAGATACTGCGTACCCCCCTGATGAATGGACTACTATAAAGTGTAACCAAATCCACTAAATAAAAGACAATGTGGGAGTGTCATATTAAAGTAACCATTCCTTTTGGTTCGCTGACGACCTCTCCAACGGAAACTGCATCCTCCACACCCGCTTGTTGCAGCCTGTCAAGCAGCAGTTCTGCTTTCCTAGGGCTGAGACAGATTAGCAAACCACCGGAGGTCTGGGCATCAAATAGGATATCCTGCATATATTCTGGGATTTGGTTAATAAATTTCACCTTGTTGGAGTAAAAATCCTTGTTTCGATATAGTCCGCCTGGACAAAATCCCTGTTGTGAGAACTGTATTACTTCAGAAAAGTAGGGAATTGAAGCTAGATGAAGTTCGATGCCTACCTGGCTGCTCTCAGCTACCTGGATGGCGTGTCCAAGAAGACCGAAACCAGTGATGTCAGTACAAGCATGAACCCCCACCTCCTGCATTAGCTCCGAGGCTTTGTCATTTAAGGTTGCCATGCACCTTGTAACCTTCCGTACCAGCTCCTCATTGACCACCCCTGCTTTTACAGCAGTGCTTATGATTCCAGTTCCCAACGGCTTGGTTAGTATCAGTTTATCTCCTGCCTTAGCCCCGCCATTGGTCACCAGCCGTTTGGGGTGCACGGTACCTGTGACCGAAAGACCATACTTTAACTCAGCATCGATTATACTATGTCCCCCGACCAGCGTCACCCCTGCCTCACGCAGCTTATCCACTCCGCCTCTGAGGATATCCTGCAAGACTGAAATATCCAGAGACTCTATTGGAAAGCAGACTAAATTCATGGCGGTTAGCGGCTTGCCTCCCATAGCATAGACATCACTCAGTGCATTAGCCGCGGCAATCTGCCCAAAAGCGTAAGGCTCGTCCACTATAGGCGTAAAGAAATCGACGGTCTGGATGATAGCCAGCTCATCGGTCAGCTTGTAAACGCCAGCGTCATCTAGGCTTTCCATACCTCGAATCACATTCGGGTCAGAGATTAAAGGCAATCCCAATAAAGCTTTGCATAGGTCTCCCGGACCTAACTTAGAAGCTCAACCTGCGCCACTGACACTTCCGGTTAGGCGAGGGGGTATCCTGTTACCCATCTAGCCCTCCATTATTGAAGTTGGGGAATAGTCCAATCTCGTTTGGTATTGTAACATTGACCACCTAGAGAAATCAAAGTTGCTACCGCTTGAGTGATTAAGCTCTAGCACTGAGTTTACAAGCTTACACCAAGCCGAGAATAAGAGCAGCAACTTTGAAATTGAGCCTAGATATAGTAAAATAGTCAGGCATTGATGGATAGTCAGTTTCGCCAACTTCCCAGTGTGGACAGGGTACTCTCCGACGAGCGGATTAAGCAGCTTGAGGAGACTTACCCACATATCTTGCTGGTAAACCTAGTTAGGCAACGCCTCGAACATGACCGCCTTTCTATTGCCATCGGTAATCCGTGCCCCTCCATTGATGAGATAGTGGAATCTGTTTCTGCCCAGGTATATGCCCTAGAAAATCCCAGCCTGCTTCCCGTAATTAATGCCACTGGGGTACTGCTCCATACTAATCTAGGACGGGCGCCGCTCAGCAAAGAGGCAACAGCCGCCATGGACACAGTTGCCAAGGGCTACTGTAATCTGGAGTATGACCTTGACAGTGGAATGAGGGGGTCTCGCCACACGCATATCGAGCAGATTTTATGCCAGCTAAGTGGGGCTGAGACAGCACTGGTAGTAAACAACAATGCCTCTGCTGTACTTTTAGGTCTTACCGCCTTGGCTAAGAAAGAAGAGGTAATCGTCTCCCGGAGTCAGGCTGTAGAGATTGGTGGTGGCTTTCGTATCCCTGATGTGATGCGCCAAAGCGGAGCGAAGTTGATTGAGGTGGGAACCACTAATTGTACCTATGCTGCTGATTACGAACAGGCGATTAACCCACGGACAGCAGCGCTAATGCGTGTTCATGCCAGTAACTTCAGGCTGATGGGGTTCACTCATGAGGTTACCTTTGAGGAGTTAGTGGCAATCGGCAGACGGAATAACCTTCCAGTCTTGGACGACTTAGGTAGTGGCTGCTTTCTGGACACGACTGCCTTTGGGCTTGACCCGGAGCCGATGGTACAACAAAGCGTTGCCGCTGGTGCCGGGTTGACCTTCTTTTCTGGAGACAAGCTCGTGGGCGGTCCTCAAGCAGGGATTATCGTGGGTAAGAAACAGCTGGTTGATAAATTAAAGAAACACCCGTTAGCTCGGGCAGTGCGAATTGACAAGATAAGGCTGGCTGGTCTGGTAGCTACCTTAATTCATTACTTAAAAGATGCAGCGGTAATTAACATCCCGGTATGGCGAATGATTTCGGCAACACTGGAGGAGATTGACCAGCGGGCTAGGCTGTGGGCTCAGGCTCTCAATGGCTTGGCTCAGGTGATAGAAGGAGAGAGCATGGTAGGAGGCGGCAGTTTGCCTGGGGGCACCCTGCCTACCCGACTTGTAGCCATTAGTGGAGAAGGCAAGAGAAAAGGGCAAAGTATGGCTCAAACGCTGGCTCGAAGGCTGCGGAACGGAGAGCCACCAGTCATCGGTCGGATTAGCGACAATGTTTTGCTCCTTGACCCCCGCTCGGTGCTTCCTGAAGAGGATGAGGCTATACTTCAAGCGCTTCGGGATTTAGCCGCTAGTTCAGAGCAAACCCAGTGATGACCAAAACCAAAAAAGGTGGATGCGATGTTTGTATTAGGCACTGCCGGGCATATAGACCACGGCAAGTCAGTTCTAGTGCATGCCTTGACTGGGATAGACCCCGACCGGCTACGTGAGGAGAAAGAGCGGGGCATGACCATTGACCTTGGTTTCGCTTGGCTAAAGCTACCTAGCGGGCGAGAGGTCGGAATCGTTGATGTGCCCGGGCATGAGCGCTTCATCAAAAACATGCTGGCTGGGGTGGGTGGTATCGACTTAGCCCTACTAATTGTCGCTGCTAACGAGGGGGTGAGACCCCAAACCAGGGAGCACCTGGCAATTCTAGACTTGCTCGAAATAGCAAAAGGAATCGTGGCTATCACTAAGAAAGACCTTGTGGATGATGAGTGGCTGAGCTTGGTCAGTATGGAGATAGAGGAGCTGCTTATCCCCACTACCTTGTCCCAGGCTCCCATCATCGCTGTCTCAGCAGTAACCGGGGAAGGCTTGGCTGAACTGGTTTCAGCTATCGATAAACTTCTGGACGTTACTGTGCCGAGGAAAGACATAGGCCGACCTAGGCTGCCGATAGACCGGGTTTTCACTATTGCTGGCTCTGGTACCGTAGTCACCGGAACATTAATCGATGGTTCGCTCACAATGGGACAGGAGGTGGAAATTGTCCCTGCTGGGCTGAAGTCACGTCTGCGGGGGTTACAAACGCATAAAGCCCACATTGATACTGCCAATCCTGGGAGCAGGGTTGCGGCAAACTTGGTTGGGGTTACCACCTCTCAGTTGCAGCGCGGTGATGTGCTAACCACGCCTGGTTGGCTAGCCCCTACGACAATGCTGACGGCGAGGCTTCGTCTGCTCCACTATCATCCTCGTCCCCTGCGCCATAATGCTACTGTTAGCTTCCATACCGGGGCAGCCGAGGCAATGGCTAAAGTGCGCCTGTTGGAGGCAGAGCAGCTTAAACCGGGAGAGGTTACCTGGGTTCAATTGCGACTGAACAAGCCAGTAGCCGTGGTCAATGGCGACCACTTCATTATCCGTTCTCCAATGGATACTCTGGGGGGTGGCAAAGTGATTGATGCCCACGCCACACGGCTTCGCCGCTTTCGCCCGACCATAATTCAAAGCCTGAGAGTCAAGGAGGAGGGCACTGCCGAAGAGGTGGTTATGGCATTGCTGGCGACAAGGCAACCTTTGGAACTATCCGCTCTTTTGGCTCAAAGTGACCTATCTGTTAGTGAAGTCCAGCCGGTCATAGAAGCCCTTATCCAGCAGGAAAAGGTAGTAAGGATAGGTCAAGGAGAAGTCTGCCTTCTCCTGACCAGCTCTGGCTGGGAACGTCTGACCCGGAAAGTAGTCAGCATAGTCCAGGACTATCATCAGAGGTTCCCGACCCGTAGCGGCATACCTAAAGTGGAACTGAGTCACAAACTGAGGTCAAGGACACATGCCCCGGCGATTTTACTAAGGCTCCTCGATGAGGGTGTTCTGGTCGAAGAAGGGTTGGTTGTTCGCCTTCCTACTCACAAAGTTCAGCTTACCCAGGCGCAACAGGCTAAGATAGATGCCTTTCTGAAGTCCTTGGCTCAAAATCCCTATGCTCCACCCAGTGAGCTAATACCTGAGCCTGACTTGCTTAATTGGCTCATTGAGCGGGGTGAGGTGGTGAAAGTGAACGGCAGTGTGGTATTTGCCACTTCGGTCTACAATGAGATGGTAGACCGGGTCACGGCACACATTAAGGCACAGGATAAAATAACTCTGGCTGAAGTACGGGACATGTTTAACACCAGCCGAAAGTATGCCCAGGCTCTCCTTGAGCATCTAGATGGTAAGAAGATAACCCGCCGTGTTGGTGATGAGCGGGTGCTGTACTAGGTCGGTAAGGTTTGAGGATAGCTTGAAGCTATATTCGTCTATAATGAGTTGATGTCAAATACATGAGTAACTGTGGAGCTTGAATACGGATGACAGCATGAATAGACGGTAGACATTTTAAACAATTGATAGTCAGTGTTCAAAGTAGTTCAGTGTTATGAAGGAAGTCTTAGCTCAGGGTAATCAGGGGATTGGTTAACCAGAGTCCAATTCTAACAATTCTACGGATGGCATTGAGAGAAGTTGTACCGAACCTTAAAACGTCGTTACCAAGGGTAGATGGCAATGTTGAACCTGAATTTGGATCGGTTATATCAATTATGACAGGAACCCAGCAAATTCGTGTGTCTGGTAGCAAGAATCCTAACGCACCTTCTTCAGTGTAGGACTTTACAAATCCTCCTATACCCTATATTGGCCGTGGTGAACCTAATTGCTTGAACTGTGATTCTTCTAGCATAAGCAAGCTATCTTTGGGTTGTAGAGTTGTAACATCGGAGCCGCTATCGACCATCATATCTACCTGTTTAGAGACCCTGAATCTGTGTAGAACTACGAAAACCCTGATAAAAGGTCGCTCGGGTCCACCTGGGTAACCCTGTCGATAAAAACCGTGAAATTGAAACTTTGTTTCGTTAGAGGATGAGTTAGAGGGCAAGAGGAATCTCCTCACGGCTGAGCATTTCAAGAGCGATATGTCTTAACGGTACACCACTAGTACGGAGCTTACGTACCAGCCGTAATAGGTCCTTGTCATTTCCTATTATGTCTTTTCTATACACCGCAATCCACTGGTCAGGGTATTGTTGTAGGAGCTCTTCACGATGGGAATAAATAAAATCCTGCGACCCACTTAACACCACCGCTGACTCATACAGCTTATTTTCCCTAGCTATGTCTTCCAATAGCCTGGCGAACTCTTGAAGGTCGTTCACGGTCATCCCTCAACAATTATTCTACATGTTATCAAAGTATTTCAGGATAGGACAAGTTTAACATACATATGATTATTGCGCAACTCCTCTTCCATCATATGCTTACTCGTCTATAAATGGTCCAATAGCTGATTCGCACTTAGCTAACTCTTGTCCGTATAAAAACCACGAATATATTTCAGGCAATGCGGAGCCAGGTAAGCGTAGCTTGTTGAGTTTTCGATTAATGCTTATAGTAAGAGGACTAGCAAGCCGTTGTCTTATATGGAGTGTTAAGCAAAACAGTGGCGGGAGCGCATGGGAGTCGAACCCACCGAAGACACTTCTTATGCCCCCCAACGGATTTGAAGTCCGCGAAGCCCACCGGGACTCATCCGCTCCCTGGCCTTACTCAATTAAGTATATACTACTAACACAGAGTCTGCA
>JAUWEU010000090.1 GCA_030608125.1 Dehalococcoidia bacterium | reverse complement strand
TCCAGGCACATAGTGAGAAATATTAAACCTAGATAGGGGAAAGCCGATAGCTTATAAAGTCGCCACGCATCCTGAGACGAACTAGAAACCACTAGTCTTGAGCTAGCATAGACCATTATAGCACCTAGTAGGATAGCTACTGTCAGGTAGAGCCAGCCAAAGCCACCTATAAAATAGAGACCAATAGCAGCACCATAAAGCATCAGGCAAAACACTAACAGCACCTTTACTGCTTCCCTTACCTCTCGATTGACCGGGAAGTAGCGTTGCCCAGCACTAAGATAGTCTTCCCGATTAGCAATCATAATGCTCCAGACATGAAGTGGCAGCCAAAAACCAATAAGAAGGCATAGCAGCAATATTTCCCAGCTAAAAATAGGCTCAATGGCAAACCATCCCATAAGAGGCGGCGCCCAGCTAGCTATCATACCCTGGGGGAAAACGCATGTTGCCCTCTTTCGCCAGACTACGGCGGCTACAGTACCGACCAGGTCAGCCAGAAAGCAGAATGGATGCAAATACCAGGCTAAAGCCAAGCCAATAATAACCAAGCCTATAGTTAAAGGTAATACCTTTTCTGGTGGGTAAATACGCTTTGAGGGCAAGGCTCTATTTTTGGTGCGTTGCATTCTGGCATCAACATCACGGTCTAGATAATTGGTTAATCCGTTAGCTCCAGCACTGGCTAATAAAATTGTCAGGGTAATAATGAGTAAGTTGATGGTCAGGTGTCCATCGCCAGCTATGATAGCAGCGCAAACACCAATAAAGGCTAGTAAGCTGCTCTCACGGGGCTTTAATACCTCAATGTAGTTTTTAGCTGTTTGATAAATTAGTGAATCTCCCTAATGGGCAGTTAATTTATTTTAAACTAAATCTCTTAAGTGAGAACTTAGTAATCCTCGCACAATAGCTAAGCCTATGGCAGAGGGGGGGGCATGGCGTATGATTATGGCTTATAACTCTGGTTCATGTCCCTCATCCAAATAACCTTGCAAGATAAGGGCGGCAGCTATAGCATCATCTGGCGCTTTTTTCTTGCTTTTCTTAGCCTTAACCGCTTGCATCAACCGTTTAGCTGACACTGTTGATAAACGCTCATCTCTAAACTCAATGGAAACTTCAGTAAAGTTACCTAGTTTCTGAGTAAAGGCTTTCACCTTCTCTGCCTGCTTGCCTATACTGCCATCCATAGAACGGGGTAGGCCGACTATAATTTGCTTAACTTGTTGCTGGCTTATAATACTAGTAATAGCTTCTATATCTGCTGCCTCATCACTACGGTTAATAATTGTAAACGGACTGGCTAATATACCCTGGGGGTCACTGAGAGCCACCCCAATCCTTTTGTCCCCAATATCAAGTCCTAAGCTGCGCGTTATACTTACCTCCAGACTTTCTGAGATTATCTATCAACCTCGCCCTTTTAGGTTTTTACTTAGTAACCCTATCCCCTTTATCCCCTTCCCCTTGCTAAGGGGAAGGGGAAGATAATTTCTTTAGAGGGGCGAAGCCCCTCTAAAACTCTCCATAAATTCTATATTAGGCTCTTTACAAGCTGAAGGGCCTCGTCTAATTTATCCTTATCCTTACCACCTGCCTGGGCAAATTGGGCTTTGCCACCACCACCGCCTCCGGTTACCTTAGCCACCTGTTTCACTATTTCTCCAGCATTATAACCTTTAGCTACCAAATCTGGAGTTACTGTAGCTAAGAAAATAGGCTTATCCTCATAAACTGTGCCTAAAACTATTACCGCACTTTTCAGCCTGTCTCTAAGCAGGTCGCCCATTTCTCGTAAAGCCTCCAGCCGAGAAGATGGCACCCTGGCTGCCAATATCCTTACTCCGTTAATTACCTCTGCATCACTGGCTAAAGATTCGGCTATTTTCTTAGACAGCTCCCTCTCCAAAGCTAGCCTTTGTTTACCCTCTTTATCTAGTTCGGTAATTAGGCTAGATACCTTATCATGAGCATTATCCGTTGCAGTTCCTAGAAGTTGGGCAACCCTCTCCAAACTAGAAAGATACCTTTCAACATATTCCACAGCTCCCCTACCGGTAACTGCTTCAATACGGCGCAAGCCAGCACCAATGCTGCTTTCACTAATAATATGAAAGAAACCTATCTCCCCGGTTAGGGTAACATGGGTGCCACCACACAGCTCAGCACTAATCATCGGCTCACCAATTTTGACTACCCGAACTATATCACCATATTTTTCATCAAATAGAGCTATGGCTCCCTCATCTATAGCCTTTTTATAGGGAATCTGCTCACTATATACCGTCAGGTTGTGACGGATTTTGTCATTGACGATATGGTCTATTTCCTGTATTTCCTTTTTCGTCAATGCTGTCAGGTGAGAGAAGTCAAATCTAAGTCGGTCTGGGGCTACCAGTGAACCCCTTTGCTGAACATGCTTACCTAATACCTGACGGAGAGCTAACTGAAGCAAATGGGTAGCGGTATGATTACGAGCAATATCCAGCCGCCGCTCTCTATCAACCTCAGCCTCAACTTCATCCCCTACCGCGAGAACGCCTTCGGCAACGTAACCCTGATGGACAAAAACATCGGGCGGAGTTCGAACAGTATCAGTAACCAAAAAGCGCCCTGATGCGTTAAGTATTTCACCAGTATCACCTACCTGTCCCCCCATCTCCCCATAGAAAGGCGTAGCTTCTAAAATCAGGCTTGCTTCTTGTCCTTCTGTTACTTCTTCTACGGACTTGTTGTTGACCACGACATCAAGAATAGTAGATTTATGCTTGAGGCTCTGAGAGCCGACAAACTCTGTCTTCATAGACTTAGGGTGAATAGTAATATCTTTAACCTCATCCACTAGAACCCAACCACCTGCCCGGGCTCTCTCTCGCTGTCTCTCCATCTCCTTTTCAAAGCCTTCCAAATCTACAGAGAAGCCACGGTCAGCAGCAATCTCTATAGTTAGCTCTACGGGAAAGCCGTAGGTATCATATAGCTTAAACGCCTTTTTGCCAGAGATTTTATTCCTCCCCTTGCTGGCTGCTTCCTCCATAATTCCGTCTAATAACTCCAGTCCAGTGTTAAGCGTTTCGCTGAATCTGGCTTCCTCAAGT
>JAUWEU010000035.1 GCA_030608125.1 Dehalococcoidia bacterium | reverse complement strand
TTTTCTTCTATCGCTATCTTACTTGGGAAAGCCCCAACTATCTTCTCTTGAATTATACCATCTTTATCAATGAAGAAGGTGGTAGGGATGCTCCAGATGTTATACTTTTGAGCGACAGCCTGCTTAGCATCAAGCAGCACTGGAAGGGAGAGGTCATGACTTTGCATAAACGCCTCTACTTGAGCAGAACTCTCACCTATGTTAATAGCCAGCACCATAAGCCCCTTGTCCGACCATTCCTCATACACTTGCTGTAGATAAGGCATTTCATAGATACAGGGATGACACCAAGTTGCCCAGAAGTTGATTAATACCGGCTTACCCTGTAGGTCGCTAAGGGAAACAGATTGTCCATCTGGATTTTGAAACTGGAAGTCAGGTGCTGGCATGCCCACTTGAGCCACCTGATTAGACTTGCCAGCGCAACCAGTTATTAACAGCCCTGACACCAGTATTATTAGCAGTATTACTTTCACCATCTTATTCATAATTAAACACCTAACGTATTTTTATCTCTAAATCATATATAAAGAAGAGTTAAATTATTAGTTAGGATAAGTATGCCTACAACTATTAGCAAGGCACCGCTAGCAATATAGATTGCGTTGGAGTAACGATGAATGCGCTTTAATAATGGGGTAATAGAATCAAAGGCGGCTCCTATTATTAGGAAGGGAAGCCCTAACCCCAGAGAATAGGTAGCCAACAAGTAAGCACCACCCCACGCTGTTTCCGAAGCCCCACCAAGAGTCAGGATGCTTCCTAGTAACGGACCAGTGCAAGGTATCCAGGCTATGGGGAATATAGCTCCGATTAGAAAGGAGCGCAGGTAGCCGGTAGTATTGCCCAGGGATAGGGATAGACGCTTTTCATAATTTAACCAAGGAATTTTCAAGGCAGCCAACATGAACAGCCCAAAGGCTATGAGCAGGCTGCCGGCTATCTTGCGCATTAGCTCCAGATGAGGGCCGATGGCAAATCCTAGCAGACCGGCACTGACTCCCATAAAAATAAAGATTATAGAGAATCCAACTACAAAGCTAAGGGAATGAAGGAACACGGGAATACGGCTTCTATTGACTTTAGCCTCAAATATCTCAGGTCCAGCTAGACTAGCAAGGTATACTGGCACCAAAGGTAGCACGCAGGGTGACAAGAAGGATAATAGCCCGGCACCGAAGGCAGCTAGAATCGAGATACTCATTATTACAGCAATGCTAATCAATTTGACCTAAAATATCAAGTTAATCAGCAACTTGCATTTTTCTCCAATTTCCTGTATTATATGTAAATAAAATTGAATAAGTAGCCTGGAGGCGCCTGAACATAGTTCAGGTGTAACCGGAGAGTAAGTCGGTGAAAGTCCGACGCAGTCCCGCCTACTGTGACTCGCCTGAGGCGAGAAGCCAGAACGCCGAACCTCTGGGTAGCCTTGACCTTCGCAGGGAAAGGGGGCGGGAGCATATTTGAAAGGACAATAATCCCCTTGTTCAAGCGGCAAGGGGATTAGTATTTTTTGTTTAAATTAGATTGGAGGCAATATTTTATGAAATTGAAGCCATTAGTTATTCTTGTTGTTTTGTTGAGCCTATTTGTGGCTTGCGCACCACCTGCCGACGAGGTGGTATCATTTCCAATAGAAGTGACAGACCAACTAGGTAGAGTAGTCAAATTAGAGAAAGTCCCGGAAAGGATTATTTCTCTTGCCTCAGGCAATACCGAGATACTATTTGCTCTGGGCTTGGGTGATAAAGTAGTAGGAGTGACTGACTTTTGCGATTACCCACCAGAGGCTAAAGAGAAACCCAGCATAGGCGGTTTTAGCACGCCGAATATAGAGGAGGTGGTCGTCCTTGAGCCCGACCTGATACTGGTAGCTAGCATTCACAAGGGAGAGGTCATTCTAGCGCTTGAGGGAAAGGGACTGACTGTTTTCGCTTTAGACCCCAAAACCATTGATGAGATATTGGAATCTATCACCCTGATTGGGGAGATTACCGGGAAAGAAGGGGAGGCTTCCCAGTTGGTGACCGAGATGAGTAACCGGATTAAGGCGGTAACTGACAAGACAGATGGTCTGTCAGAGGCTCAAAGACCAAGGGTTTTTTATATTACCTGGCATGACCCCTTGAGGACAGCTGGGGGAGATACCTGGCATGAGGAGCTAATTGTAAAGGCAGGCGGGATAAACATTGCCCACGACCTCACTGGTTATGCCACGATTAATTTGGAGACAGTCATTGCCGCCAATCCTCAAGTGATAATTACCGGCGCTGGTATGGGAACAGGCGTTGATTTACCTCTTCAGTTTGCCAAAACCGAGGAGAGATTGAGGAATGTGGATGCCCGTATTAACAACCGGGTATATGCAGTATTTACTGACTTGTCTGGACGCCCCGGACCACGGATAGTTGATGCGCTAGAACAGTTCGCTGAATCCATACACCCGGAACTATTTGAAGAGGACTGATGAATATTTACTATAATATATTGACTTTTTAGAAATTGCGAACATAGCCAGGTTTATTGGAGGGGTAAACAGGGCTATCCCTTACCGAATAGATGCCTATATCCTGGCTGGTGATAACCCTTGGCGACGACCTACCCCCGAGGAGATGGAAAAGGCGATGACCGTAGCCGGAAGGTATCTCGCCAATGTGTCTTGCTTGAAGGGGAACGAAGACCTGAAATCTGAGGTGTTAAGGAATTTTTGATTATGACCTTGAACCAACTTAAACCATCTTTCATGGAGCAATCTGTGCCCGTCCATTTCCCTCGTCGGCGCCGCCGGGTATACACCATTGTGGGGCTTTTGATTGCACTGGGAGGGGTGATGGCATTTGCCATCACTATTGGTAGTGTTCAAGTTCCTTTCTTAACTATATGTCAGACTCTGCTTTCGCAATTACCCTTAGTGGACATAACTCCTACCTGGCCGAGTACTACAGAGACCATAATTCTGGAAATACGCTTGCCCAGGGTCATTCTAGCAGGTCTTGTCGGTGCTGCCCTAGCCATAGCTGGGGCTACTTATCAGGGGCTGTTTCGCAACCCATTAGCTGACCCCTACCTTATCGGCGTGGCTCAGGGAGCATCGCTAGGAGCCGTCATTGGCTTCTTACTCCCCTTCGACTGGCGTGGAATGGGTTTCCTGATTATCCCGGTACTCGCTTTCACCGGAGCGCTAATTAGCGTAGCCATTGTCTATAGTCTGGCTCGGGTAGGCAAGACCCTGCCTGTGACCACCCTTATCCTAGCCGGTGTGGCTTTGGGAGCCCTCTGGGGGTCAGTCGTTTCTTACCTGATAATCAACAGTGGGGAGAAGATGCATGGAATTATATTTTGGCTTATGGGTAGTTTCGCCTTAAGCGAGTGGTCGGAGGCAAAGATTGTTCTTCCCTATGTGGTGGTGGGGGTAGCTGTCATTTTGCTTTACTCTCGCTCGCTTAATATAATGCAGCTTGATGAGGAGCAGGCTCAACAGTTAGGAATCAATGTAGAAAAGGTTAAGCTCATTCTTCTTGCCGCTGCTACCCTGATTACTGCTGCCGCTGTTTCTTTCGTAGGCACCATCGGATTTGTCGGCATCATCATTCCTCATGCTGTGCGCCTGGTTTGGGGACCGGATTACCGCTTCCTACTACCCTTGTCTGTCCTCAGCGGCGCTATTTTCCTAATCCTCGCTGACCTTTTAGCCCGCACCGTCCTAGCACCTACGGAGATACCGATAGGGGTAATCACTGCCGTCTGCGGTGCACCCTTCTTCCTTTACTTATTACGGCGCAAGAAAAGAGCAGTTTTCTTCTGAGGATAGCTAAAATGATTAAACTAGAACTACAAAGTGTCGGCGTTGCCTACGGTCGTAATATGGTGGTGAAAGACCTAACCTTTCAGGTGATGCCGGGAGAGATGGTGGGGCTTATCGGACCGAACGGCTCCGGCAAATCAACCATTATCAAGGCTATAAGCCGCGTTATATCCCTGTATTCGGGGAAGATACTCTTAGATGGGAAAGATGTATTCAAGATGCCAAGGGGAGATTTAGCTCGCTCGCTCGGTGTAGTCCCTCAGATGTCAATCCTGCCTAGTGCCTTTACCGCCTTTGAGGTAGTGCTCATGGGGAGGAATCCCCACCTTGGGCTTCTTCAGTATGAAGGGGCAAGAGATCTGGCTATTACTTGGCGAGCTATGGAGATGACAGCAACCCACTCTCTTGCCGAACGAAAGGTAGGCGAGCTTTCAGGTGGGGAGATACAGCGCATAGTCATTGCTCGCGTCCTGACTCAAGAGCCGAAGTCAATCCTTTTAGATGAGCCGACGGCGAATTTGGATATCAGGCATCAGGTTGAAATCCTTGACCTGATTAAGAACCTTTGCCTAGAAAATAATTTGACGGTTGTGGTTGCTCTTCATGACCTAAACCTTGCCGCACAATATTGTGACCGATTAATCCTGATAAATAACGGGCGAGTTCATGCCCAGGGGACACCACGAGAGGTCATCAATTCTCGGAACATCAAGGAGGTCTACGGAGCTGATGGTTGTGTCTATACCCATCCGGTTAATGGTCTCCCCGCTGTCCTACTCAAGGCAGGCAATAGCCAACATACCAAGCCCAGAGGTATGATAGAAGGGGGTATAGTTTAACGGTTGTGGAGATTCTACTCCTATTATCTCTAGCCCTAGTTATTTATTTAGTTTTGGCTGAACTGCCACGTATCATTCACCCCAAACTCTTCAAATCGCCGGCTGGAAGGCACAAAGGAGGATAATGGTCAAACATACCGTTATCAAGGAAGGAAAGCTCTTAGTATGTCTTGGTGGAGGCTATTTCGGAGCCAAAGCAGCCAGGCTGGGCAAGGAATGCAGAGCCAGGACAATAATAATAGATACAAATCCAGATTGCGCTGCCAGGGAAATAGTCGATATTGTATTGACTGGACAAGAAACTACAGAAGCGGGACAAGTATCGCTCATTGTTGGTGATGCCATGGAAATCTTGTTCAGCATCCTGGAAGGAGAGGTGCCGCAATGGATTATCCCTGCTGTCCCGGGGCATTCACTGGGCAAATTGGTTAAGAGTTGGTTAACGGCAAGAGGGCTTAAAGTGGCTAGTGGTGGAGGTTTATTGAGCGAGGTTCTAGCCGGTTTACCTCACAGGTTGGTCCTGAGCGCAGATGAGAAGTCTGGGATTCTCGTGACGAGTTATATGGCGGAAGGGATGAAGTGCGAGGCGGGTTGTTCTCAACTCGGGATATGTCCGGTGACCAAACGCAAGAAACCGGCTCCCATGTATGCACTTCTTGAATTCTCAGCCTCCGAGGCAGTCGATTGCTATAAGATTTTTGTAAGTCGTCAATTTGATGGGGTGGGAGGAGTACCGGGTGCAGAGGTGGAAAAGACATTAAAGTATCTGGCAAGTCTCACTCCACCCTATTCATTAGCCATTGGCACTTCGTGCCGGTGCCATGGTATATTGAGCCTCTTTAAAGTGGAGGGGAATTAGATGATGGATTGGATGGGGACAGAGGTATGATAGAAGGGGGTATAGTTTAACGGTTGTGGAGATTCTACTCCTATTGTCTCTAGCCCTAGTGATTGATTTGGCTCTGGGTGAACCACCTCGTGTTATTCACCCCGTGGTATGGATGGGGAAGGTCATTTCATTATTGGAAAGGGTTAATGTTGGTCGTTCCCCATTCGTTCAGTTTCTCTATGGGTCGGCGATAACCCTGCTCATGGTAGGGCTGTTCACGGCTCCTGCTTATTTTATGCTCTTTTATCTAGAGAGCCTTAATTTTGTGGTATATGTGATTGTGGGGGCTGTGCTCCTCAAATGCACCTTTTCCCTGAGGGAATTGCGGCAGGCAGCGCTCAGGGTCAAGAGACTTCTGCTGAAGGAGAAACTGGACGAAGCACGCTTTGAGCTACGCTCATTGGTCAGTCGTGATACCCAGGATTTGCCCAAGCCGTTGCTTGTGTCGGCTACCGTGGAGTCAGTGGCCGAGAGCACCTGCGACAGCTTTGTTGCCCCTCTCTTCTATTTTTTACTCCCTTTGCTATTTGGTGTTCCAGGGCTCTTTGGTGTCCTAGGAGCCGTTGCCTATCGGGTAGTCAATACCCTGGATGCTATGGTAGGCTATCACCGGAAATATGAGTATTTAGGCAAGTTTGCCAGCAGGTTGGATGATGTGCTTAATTTTATACCAGCTAGGCTGACGGCGCTACTCCTGGCTTTAGCTACTTTTTTGTCGAGAAGAGGTGCTCAAACCTCGTGGCAGGCTGCGCTCGGTGAGCATTCCAAAACTGAGAGCCCCAACGCTGGCTGGCCTATAGCGGCGATGGCTGGTGGGCTCAGCGTGCAACTGGAAAAGGTTGGGCACTATAGAGTAGGCAAGGCAAATGCCCGTCTAGTGCCAGAGACCATTGATGCTGCTTTAAAGCTAATGCTGATAGCAGTACTGACTTGGGTCATAATATGTTTTATAGTAGGAGGGATTGGCTTTGTCCTTACATCTTAAACCCGAGGTAGAAAACCTGAAAATCTGTCCCCACGGCGGACCAAATTGGACTGAGCTGAAAGCCATGGGGCTTACTCCTGATGAAGTTCTCGACTTTAGTGTCAACACTAACCCGTTTATGCCCCCACCTGGGGTAAAGGAAATCTTTAGTACTATCGCCATTGACCACTATCCCGATTCAGAGGCAACCGAACTTAGGCAGTGTCTTTCGGAAAAACTGGGGGTGGCACCGGGTAACATCCTGGCGGGAAGTGGTGCCATGGAGCTTATCCGTCTCATCCCTTTGACTTACTTCGGACACGGAGATTCAGTCCTGATTCTCGAGCCAACCTTTGGTGAATACAAGATTGCCTGCCAAATCATGGGTTCGGAGGTTTTTGAGCAATGGGGGAGGGCAGAGGAGAACTTTGCCCCGAGAATAGAAGAAACAGCCAGCCTTATCAGGCAACACCGCCCTAAAGGGATTTTTATCTGTAATCCTAGCAATCCTACTGGGCAATACCTCTCCAAGCAAGAGGTTGAGATGATTTTAGATGCCTGTGTTGACTGCCTGCTCGTCCTGGATGAGGCATACATCGCCTTTACTGAGGGAAGCTGGTCTTCTACCGGCCTAATTCTCCGGAACAATGTGATTGTTTTGCGTTCTATGACCAAGGACTATGCTTTAGCTGGGCTGCGTCTTGGTTACGCTGTTGCCCATCAGGAGATTATTGATGCTCTGCACCGCGTCCGCCTGCCGTGGAATGTTAATGTAGTGGCTCAAAAGGCAGGGGTTATCGCTCTAAAGGATACCGAGTATCTTAAGCGGTGTGAGTCAAAGATTAGACAGGCAAAGCAGTTTCTGATAGACGAGCTTAGCCAAATCGGCTTTGAATTACTGCCATCAAAGACGAATTTTTTCTTGGTAAAGGTGGGCGATGGCAAAAGCTTCCGAAATGCTTTGTTACGGCATGGCATCATGGTTCGCGATTGTGCTTCCTTTGGCTTGCCAGAGTATGTCCGCATTGCACCCCGCACCATGCCCGAGTGCCAAAAGCTCATCGACACTATCCAGGCATTAAAGCGTGAAGGAGAACTAATTGTCAGCATTTA
>JAUWEU010000056.1 GCA_030608125.1 Dehalococcoidia bacterium | reverse complement strand
TATAGCCATAGTATTGGCTAACACCTACCATCTCTACCTCAGACCAGGCATTAGCCTAATTGAAAAGATGGGAGGTTTACATAAATTTATGGCTTGGGACAGAGCTATTCTTACTGATAGTGGCGGTTATCAGGTATTCAGTTTATCATCGTTACGCCAGGTCAGTGATGAAGGGATTATATTCCGTTCCCATATTGATGGGAGTAAACATCATATTACCCCTGAGTTAATCATTCAGTTTCAAGAGACCCTTGGCGCTGATATTATTATGGTTCTAGACGAGTGCCCAGCCTATGATGATAGCTTTGAAAAGGTAAACAGGGCAATGAGCCGGACACATCAATGGGCACAGAGATGCCAAAAATGTCAAAAGCGCAGTGACCAGGCTCTATACGCTATTGTGCAAGGGGGTATTTCCCCTCAGCTTCGGCGTCAATCGGCTGAATACCTTACCCGGCTGGAGTTCCCTGGTTATGCTATTGGTGGCTTGAGCCTCGGCGAACCTAAAAGAGTAACTCTAGCTATAGTTGAAGAGATAGCAGCCTTGTTGCCGGTAAATAAGCCACGATATCTAATGGGAGTAGGCTCTCCGGAGGATATTATTGAGTCGGTAGCTAGAGGGGTTGATATGTTTGATAGTGCCCTTCCCACTCGCGTAGCCCGAAATGGTGCCCTCTTTACTGGGCAAGGCAGGCATAATATTCGCAATACTGCCTATAGCCAGATGGAAGAGCCTATTGTTCCTGGCTGCGATTGCTATACCTGTCGCACCTTCTCGGCAGCTTATCTACATCACCTATTTAATTGTGACGAGCTACTAGCCTATAGATTAGCTACCATTCATAACCTGAGTTTCATTAATAATCTAATGCATAAAATAAGAAGTGCCATCATAAATGGCACCTTTAGCTCTTTCCGGGATAATTTCTTAGCCAGTTACCAGCCTACTGATGAGCAGACACGGCTTAATCAAAAACAAAAGTGGTTAAAATCACACACTTCTAGCCAATAACCCGGGGCATTTATTAGACGATGGGTTGATGAATAATGTTTAATAGTTAATTAACCCTTTGCTGTCTCGTCGCTAATCAGGTCAACCCTTACTCCCTTGGAGATAGCCCAAGCAATTCCGGCTTCAATATCCTTGTCTTCGCCTTCAAGTTCCACTACTACCCAGCCCCAGTCCTCTGAGGCGTCAGCCTGGCGAATATTGGTCACTATATTGAATTGCTGACCAATATTATAGATGATTGGTTCGGCGCTTGTTTCGGGAGTAAAGGTAAGCATTACCTGTCGCTTTGCCATTTCTACCCTCTCTATATAGAAATTCCTAAATTGTAGAGGCGTTGCCCAATAAGTTTGGCTTCACTAATTATACCCTTAATAATCTGCCTTAGGCTAGGTTTTAAACATGAATTAGCCTCCATTTCTTGTTACTCATGTTTTTGGGTAACTACTCTCCACCTATTAGTGTAAACATTCATCCTCTTTCCTCTGACAAAGCCGATAAGGGTTATGCCTAAATCATCAGCTAACCTCACCCCCAGGTTGGTCGGCGCCGATTTGGAAATAAGTATGGGGATTTTTCTTTTAGCTACCTTGAGTAATATATCTGAGGAAACTCTGCCACTGGTAATTATCATGCAGTCATCCGTCGGTATATCTGTCAAAATGCATTCGCCAAAGACTTTATCAATAGCATTATGCCTGCCTATGTCCTCACTGAAAACCAGGATGCCTTCTGTATCACACAAGGCAGCACTGTGAACACCACCCGTTGCCTTGAAAACCCGAGAGCGGTGCTGAAACTCGTTGACAAGAGCAAATACTTCATCAGGCGCTACTGCAATTTGAGATTCTACTTTTGCCTTGTCTTGGATATCAGATGCACTATAAAAAGAAGCCCCTCTGCCACCACTAGAAGCTATAAGCGGCTTAAATAAAAGCTCACCGGTAAATTCTTTATTTTTTTCGGTTTCTACCCGTACCACGCCCCTTCGCTCATCAGCTATTATCTTCTTGATTTCATCTTTGCTATTGAGTAACCCTTCAGAGAAAAGGAAACCAATAGCCAAATACTCTAAATCTGTAGGAGAACAGAGCAGCGTTACCAGTTCCCGGTCATTCAAGATGATGGTAAGAGAAGTTTCCTTGGTAACTATGTCTTCGGTCTCGTTCCTACCTTGTTCGGTAAACCGCAGTATAGGGAATCTCTCTATCTCCATCTTTTCCATCTACATTATTGAAAAGCAATAGCCCAAAACTAAAGCCATCATACTAATGACTACCAAATACACAAGCAAGGTTTTACCACCGAATTCTTTTCTTAACACCAGAATCGTCCCCCAACTGGTAATCGGACCCACCAGGAGCAGCACCATCCCGGCGCCGATGTTCATCCCCTTCAATATGAAGGCATGTACCAGAGGAACGCTGGCGGTGGAGCAAATATACATCATAAGTCCAAAGACAAGGCTGAATAAATAGCCAAAGCCACCGCTAAAATAGTCCCCGACAAATTTCCCTACTGGCGCAATCGCTGATACCAGGGCGGCTAGGGCTAATCCCAAAAGTAACTCAGGACCAATCCTTCTAACCATATCCACAAAGGCAAACTTGAAGACATGCTTCAGCCGGTGAGCAATGTTCCTGGAATAAGTCCCCAAATATTCTTCTGGTCTAGTTTCAAATGCCTGTTGGCAGTGGGAACAGCAAAAATAATAAACCTCCCCATTATACTCTGTTTTAATTGCCTTCTTTATTTCTACGCTCATCCCGCAAACTGGGTCTATAGCTAGCTGTTCATTTTGAGAAGCGAAAGCTTTAGGCTTGACCTTGAGCAAATTTCCAACAAGACCCATAACCAGCCCCATCAAAATCACAGCCAAGAATATAAACACGGTGAATTTTACCCCCAGAAGGGCATAGCAAACGAGGAGAGCAGTTACGGAGGTAGCTGGAGTTGCTACCAGAAAGGCTAAAACAGGTCCTAATCTTGCCCCCTTCTGATGGAGGCTCACCGCTACCGGGAGGGAACCCAGGCAGCAGATGGGGAGGACTGTCCCGGCAAGGGTAGAATAGAGAAGAGGCTTTATTCCTCGCCCACCTAGATGCCTTTCCACCCACCTTGAGGGGACAAATTGATGGATTAAACCACTCAGAAAAAAGCCTATTGCCAGGAAGGGCAATACTGCAATGAAATAATCCTTAAATATGATGAAAAACTGGACTATCAATTATTTTACTCCCTTAATAAGGGTAATCGCCTCTGCATTAGGTAAAGGTTGGACAAATTTTTACTTCACCCCAGAGCCCCATATTATCATCCTTAATGATTATTACTCCCAATAGCCTTTCAATACCTTTAGCAAATTCAATTCCGCTCGGGATGTCATTAGGCTGGATAACCAAGTTACCTATGGCGGTGGCAGCAGCATCAGCCACAATAGCTGATTTAGAAAGCGCTATTACTGCGTCAGCCTTCCCATAACTCAGCGAGTGCCCCACCGTCCCTGAAGAGGTGCAAATTCCTAAAGGTGTATCCTCACCATTGATTTTCAGTCCAATTTTGCCGGTTAAAGGCGATTCGCCGGCATAAATCCCTATCAGCCTTTGTCTTAGGCTTTTCAGGTATATATCGCCTCCATTCTCCACAATTATCTCTGGTGAAAAGGCTAATAATTCATTACCAACGAATTCAGCTATAGCCCCGGCTACTGAAGCCATAGGACCAATTCCAACCCTCGCTGTTGCCTCTGCCATTGACTTTATAATAGGCGGGGCATCATCACCAACTGAAACGGGTTCCAAAGAAGTTAGAAAGGCAGGGTGCCGCTCAATATACCTTTCCAATATGTCACGATACTTTAATACTAGTTTGTAGGCTTTTCTTCGGAGATTAGTTGAGGCACGAATATATAAATCTGTCTCCTTTACCACTATATTAAAAGAGAATAGGTCTTTGGCTTTGACCCAATGGCGATAGGTGCTCGGCTCATACATTAACTAAAAGTGCAACTCCATGGCTCTTGGAGGACAAGTCTTTATGCACAGTCCGCAAGCTAGGCATTTTTCATCATAAAATTTAACCTGTCTGGTTACGGGGTCAAGCTCAAAAGCACCGGTGGGGCAAATAGTTATACAGGCGCCGCAATGAGTGCACCTCTCCTCATTACGAATAACATTCTGGCTAAGCGATTGAATTCTCACCCCAGCTTTAGTCAAATACTTGATGCCTTTGTCATAGTCCTCTTGTTTCCCCCTCAATTCTAATACCATCAGTCCTTCTTCATCTGGAGTAACTGATGCCTTTAGAATGTTAAACTCAAGGTTGTAATCCCTGATCAGCCGGTATACTATTGGTCGGTCTACCAGACGCCTGGGAAAATGCAGGACTATTCTTCTTGAAACAGCCATGGCTACCACCTCTGTTAAATTAGGTCTTACTCCTCTATGGGGCGTTCTTTAAGTGGCTTAAAGATTATACCTGACTCTATACCAGGCAAAGGTGCCACTGGTTGGGTTAGCCAGAACTTTCCGCTTAGTATCCACTCCTTCAGAATGGTGGCGATTTCTACCGCTCTTGGGTAGCTAGATAGAGAAGCGGTAGGCACCTCCTTACCCTGAATTATTACCTTACCGCTCTTTAATTGAGCATAACTGACTTCAGCCAGGATATCCGATTCCATCTGGGGATATGCCCTTGAATAATCTACCACAGGAGCCAAAATATCATCATCAGTTACTGAAGTATAGTTTAAGATTTCTTCAGAGAGTATAGGGATAGGGACTCCAATCCCCACAGCGATATTGCAACCATAGCCTAACATACTCGTTCCTACTAACCACCGTGAGCTCATCTGCTTCAAATCACCTATTACGGCAAGAGCGCCGGCGCCTCTCTTGGGCACCCCAGTCTCAGAGCGGGGCACATTCGGGTTATGCTGCGTACCTTGCCAAGCAATAAAGCCAGTTCCACCGCCTAAAAATATTTTGGTGCCGATACCAATAGTCTTATAATATGGGTCGTTTAGCAACGGGGAGAGTTGCCCAGCACTACAATAGTTGGCATTGCCCAAATTTGATTTTAACATACCCATATAGGTGTAAATTGTCCTGTCAGAGAGGTTCACCGCTACATTATAATTCTGGCAGGCGTTCCTGATATTAAATAGCACTGCTTCATTGATGTCTCTTATATTAATCCAGGTTTCAAGCCTTTTCCTTGGGTAGCAATCTGTGCCGTAGGCGGTTGCTATCAGCCTTATATCTTTCCCGGCGACAAGCTCCTCAATTACATGTCCACCACCGTAATTGAATTCGCCGGGATAGACTCTATTTCTAGGGTCATCATCGGGAAGGGCATTAGCCCCTACATATATGTCTATGGCGGCAAAAGCGGCATAAGCAAGAACATCATTGAGATAGACTCTGCCACCACCAAGCTTGATTCGGGGCTTAGAGTGTCCAATATTAAAGTAGGCACCAGATGAACACATAGGACCAAAAGTGCCGGTAGTAACTACATC
>JAUWEU010000065.1 GCA_030608125.1 Dehalococcoidia bacterium | reverse complement strand
CCCTCTCTTGACTTATCTGCAAACCCACCTATATAATCTGGGAACAAAAGTTAATGTTCAACCAAAGGAGGCAAGAATGGCAGACATCCTGTTTTTGCTACTGTTCTGGACAGGACCTATTGGCATTGGTATTTTCCTTGTGTGTCTAGGTGGCATGCTCTATCTACTCGCAAAAGCTGATGAGATAAGTAAGCGCACAAAGGCAATGGTAAAGGAAAAGGGACTGGAGAAGAAAAAGGAATAGGCACCTCCCTTAGGAAAAAGGATGAAGGACGGGGGGTCCTTAGTGGCTTAAAGCACAATGTCCAAGCAGTAAATGAGTGGCGGAGAGGGTGGGATTCGAACCCACGGTAGCCAAAGGCTACACGCGCTCTCCAGGCGCGCCTGTTAGACCACTCCAGCACCTCTCCACGATAGGTAAATGAGGAGCCAGATCATATTCTATGTTTCTTTACTATGATATAACTTCGCTGGTTGGCGGAGAGGGTGGGATTCGAACCCACGCTCGCCAAAGGCGAGACCGCTTTTCGAGAGCGGCACCATCAACCACTCGGACACCTCTCCCCGGTTACATTAGCAATTATACCACACTATATCAGCCATATGCTTTACAGATTGTTCGCCAACCTCATCACTCTGAAGTAGTAATCAGGGAGTTTTAGAGGGGCGTAGCCCCTCTAAAGAAATTATCTTCCCCTTCCCCTTGATAAGGGGAAGGGGATACAGGGGATAGGGTTAATAAAAATCCATGCTTTACGGGTTTGCCCCAGATATAGTATGCTTGCAGTATATTGTTAATGTCTAGGAGCCTCAATCCTTGGTTTGGTTAAAGTTTCTTGCCTGCCTCGTCATCATCCTGTTCGCCGGGACAAAGCTAGCCCGATATGGAGATGCCATTGCTAAGAAGACCGGTTTGGGCGGGATATGGGTAGGTCTGATATTCCTGGCTGCCATTACCTCCGCACCTGAACTGGTTACCGGGGTAAGCTCGGCTGCCTTAGTTGGACTGCCTGATTTGGGTCTGGGTACTTTGTTAGGGAGCTGCCTGTTTAATCTCTCTATCTTAGCCCTACTAGACATTCTCCATCGTCCGGCTCCGATTTTAAGTAAGGCAAGTTCAAGGCATATGGCACTGGCGGGACTGGGAATATTGCTTATGGCTATCGCTGCCGGGGGTATCCTTGCTGGGGAAAAGCTTTCTTGGTTAGCCCTGGGATGGGTGGGTATTCCCAGTATTGTCATCCTCATCCTGTATTTAGTGGGGATGTGGAAGGTGTTTCGTTTCGAGCGCAGTCACCCATTGCCACCATCACCGGCTACCTCCCTTCAATATAAAGAAATTCCGACAAGGACAGTCTATTTTAGATTCGCGCTGGCAGCGGTAGCCATTATTGGCGCTGGGATATGGCTATCATTTGTTGGTGATGAGATTGCCAACACCACTGGTTGGGATACCAGCTTTGTCGGCAGTGTATTTTTAGCCATTGGCACCTCTTTGCCCGAATTAGTGGTTGCTGTAGCTGCTCTCCGGTTGGGGGCTATAGATATGGCAGTGGCTAATATACTAGGCGCCAATATGCTTGACATTGCTCATATCTTCACCGTTGACCTTTTTTACAGCCAAGGACCTATCCTGTCTTCAGTATCTAGTGCTCATCTTATAACAGCGGGGGTGGTAGCGGCGATGAGCCTGGTGGTTATTGTCGGGCTCCGATTCCGACAGAAGCGCAAGACCTTTATCATTATTAGTTGGTATGCTCTGGCTTTAATCGGACTCTATATCTTGGGAGTCTATGCTTTATTCACGGGTTTGAGCTAAGCCCTTTACCACAAAGAGGGCTTTTGTTATAATAACCCTAGTTTTTTGTCTTTATCTCACTCTAAGTTTGATTAAATGCTAACATTAGGCCAAATCCTCGCCATTGCTATCTTCATTGTCATATTTATTCTTACCCATACTTTCATAGTTGCCTTTTTATTACCTTACAATGCTGGGAGGTATCTAGTTGTTGAATGAGACTATATGGTATCAACAATCGGTAGAACAGACCTTTGAAGTTCTGGCAGCAGATAGTGGTGGACTCACTTCCAACGAGGCAAAAGCCAGGCTTGAGAAATATGGTTATAACGAACTTGTGTTCAAGAAGCCAAGTGTTCTCATGCGCCTCTTACGCCAGTTTCATAGCCCTCTGGTTTATGTCCTGCTGGTGGCAGGAGCGATTACTGGCACGCTCACCCTGCGTGGCGAGGATATGCTGTGGGATACGGTAGTTATTCTGGGAGTGGTTATTCTCAATGTGATAATAGGTTTCTTTCAGGAGGGAAAGGCAGAGGCAGCTCTGGAAGCACTGCGCAAGATGATAGTGGCCGAATGTACTGTGCTCAGAGATGGAGAGCAGAAGGTTATACCGACACGGGAGCTGGTTCCAGGCGATGTGGTTCTCCTCAACAGTGGTGATAGCGTACCAGCCGATTTACGTCTGTTCTTCACCAAAGAAGCGAGCGCTGATGAGGCTACCCTTACCGGGGAATCAACACCGGTGAAAAAGAGTGTTGACCCCATTCCGACACCAAATCTGTCCCCCGGTGACCAGCACTGCATTGCCTTTGGTGGCACCTTCATTACTCGTGGCTCGGCGCAGGGGATTGTAGTCGGCACCGGGGAGGAAACAGAGTTCGGCAAAATTGCCAAACTGGTGAAGAAGACCAAGAAAGTAGCTACCCCGCTACAAAAGAAGATAGCCGCCTTCACCAAGTTCTTGATTATTGCTATCCTCGCCCTTGGCGGTGTTAATTTCTTGCTGGGTTACTTCTTCGGCTTTAACCCTGTATATAGTTTTCTGGCTTCAGTTTCCCTCATTGTGGCTGCCATACCTGAGATGCTGCCGATGATAGTAACTGGAATTCTAGCCCTGGCGGCAACGGCTATGGCGCACAGAAACGCGCTTATAAGGAGACTACCAGCGGCAGAAACACTAGGCTGCACTACAGTAATATGTTCGGATAAGACAGGAACCCTTACCAAAAATGAAATGACCGTATTAAGGATATATTCCGGGGGCAAAAGCTATGAGGTGAGTGGAGTGGGCTATAAGCCCAATGGAGAGTTTGCTTTAGGCAGCAAGGTAATTGACCCGACACAGGACAATAAGGCGCTTGCTGAAACCCTGAGAGCAGGTTACCTATGTAATAATGCCACCTTGGCGAAAGATGAGGAGAGATACCACATTATTGGAGACCCCACTGAGGGGGCTTTGGTAGTCTCAGCAGCTAAAGCCGGCATTACTGAAAAGTTACCCAGATTGGACGAGATACCTTTTGAGTCAGAGCAAATGTATATGGCTACTTTGCACGAGGGTCAACAGAAAAATATTATCTATGTGAAAGGCTCACCGGAGAAAATTCTAAGGATGTGCCAAAATCAGCTAACTGATGAAGGTATTGAGCCGCTAAAGAGTGGAGATACATTGACAAAGGCGGATGAGATGGCAAGAGAAGCCTTAAGATTACTCGGTATGGCTTACAAAATTGTTCCTAAGGAAAAGACCTCGCTGGAGCCAGCAGATATAAAGGGGCTAATTTTCCTCGGACTACAGGGGATGATAGACCCGCCCCGGGAAGAGGCGATTGAGGCGGTTCGTAAATGTAAGACAGCCGGGATAAGGTCAGTAATGATAACTGGCGACCATGTACTGACGGCAAAGGCTATTGCCCGCCAACTTGGAATAATAGGTAGTGATAAAGGTGATGCTTTAAGCGGGCAAGAACTAGCCAGAATGAGCGATGAGGAATTATATGAAGCTGTGGGCAAGGTCTCGGTTTATGCCAGGGTGGCTCCGGAGCACAAGTTGAGAATAGCCCAGCAGTTGCAGAAGAGGGGGCAGATTGTGGCAATGACTGGCGATGGAGTAAATGATGCCCCAGCCCTGAAGGCAGCCGATATAGGCATAGCCATGGGCATAATCGGAACCGAGGTGAGCAAGGAAGCCTCTAGTATGGTTCTGACCGACGATAACTTTGCCAGCATAGTGAACGCCGTGGAAGAAGGCAGACATGCTTGGAATAATCTGGAAAAAGCTATCCTTTATACCCTGGCTACTAATGGCGGACAAGCGCTACTGGTGATGGGAGCAATTTTAATAGCTCCATTCATCGTCCTCTTTCACATGCGCCTTCCCTTAGAGCCGATAATGATATTGTGGGTAAATCTGTTTGATTCGGTATTCCTCACTATGCCGCTAATGATGGAGCCAAAGGAGAAGGGGTTACTTGAAAACCCCCCGCGTGACCCAAAGGAAAAAATAGCTAATCGCCTCTTCTTCGTGAGGGTTGGTTTAGTGTCAGTGGTAATGGCAGCTATCGCCTTTATTATCTTCTGGACCTTTGGACATCTAGCTATAGGGGCAACAACAGACCCAGCGCTATTAACCCAGGCGCAAAAATTGGCATTAACCCAGGCGCAAACAGCAGCACTGATGACTGTGGTGCTGGTACATATTGGCTACATATTTACTGCCAGGTCAATCTTTGGATCGGCTTTTACCTTTAGCCCCTTCTCCAATAAGTGGGTTCTAGGTGGGGTAGCCATAACTATCATTGTAGACCTGATGATAGTTTACACCCCCTTTATGAACAACATATTTAGGACGGCGGCTTTTCCCGCAGATTGGTGGCCATATATACTCCTAGGACTACCGGCAGGCTTCTTCGTACCTGAGCTGGAGAAGCTAATAAGAAGGCGGTTAAAAAAAGTAAATCGTAGATTTGGAACGGGGTAAGAGGCTATCTCTTGCTTCATCGCCTGCCATAGTGTATTATAAATATGTGCCCCTGTAGCTCAGGTGGATAGAGCACCAGCCTCCGGAGCTGGGTGCGAGCGTTCAAGTCGCTCCAGGGGCGTTTTTCCTATTAGTTAGGAGGCTTGGGTGATAGATACGACACAGCTTACCGAGATTAGATGGCACGGTCGTGGCGGTCAAGG
>JAUWEU010000038.1 GCA_030608125.1 Dehalococcoidia bacterium | reverse complement strand
TTAAGCAGTAAGAAGGAAAGGGAGAAAGTATGGCTAATTCCAGAGGAATAGACAGTGCTAGGTATCTACCCACGGGCATGCGTTTGTGGCCATTGAAGCGGTATCTGGAGCTGTATCGCTATTCACTGGACGACCCCGAGGGATTTTGGTCACAGGAAGCGCGAAAGTTGGACTGGTATAAGACCTGGGATAGGGTTTTGGATTGGAAGCCCCCATATGCAAGGTGGTTTGTCGGGGGAAAGCTCAATGCCTCTTTCCAGTGCGTTGATCGCCATGTAAAGATGTGGCGGAGGAGTAAGGTGGCAATCTACTGGGAGGGTGAGACCGGTGAGACAAGAGTGCTTAGCTATTCTACCCTTTTCCGGGATGTCAACCGATTTGCCTCAGTGCTGAAGAAGCTTGGGGTGGGCAAAGGGGATAGGGTCGCCCTTTGTCTGCCTATGATACCGGAGCTCCCTACTTGTATGCTCGCCTGCGCCCGAATTGGGGCAGTGCACACCGTAATCTTCTCCGGATTCAGTGCCCAGGCAATAGCCGACAGGGTCAACGATATCCAGGCAAAGGTCGTTGTCACCGCCGATGGGGGGTATCGGCGGGGCAAGATAATACCACTTAAGCAAATAACTGACCAGGCGGTAAAACTCTGCCCCTCTGTTGAGAAGGTAATTGTGGTCAAAAGGACAGGAGAAGCGGTGCCGTGGACTGAGGGCAGAGATATATGGCTTTCCTCTATGCTTGATGATGCCGAACGGTTTGTCACACCTGAGCCAATGGAATCTACCCATCCGCTATACATCCTTTATACCTCGGGGACTACTGGGAAGCCAAAGGGTATTGTTCACAGTACCGGTGGCTACCTTGTGTTCAATCACTCGGCATACCAGTGGGTGTTCAATATAAAGGAGGAGTCTGTCTTCTGGTGCACCGCCGATGTTGGCTGGGTAACCGGTCATAGCTCCATAGTTTATGCCCCCCTGTCCCATGGTGCCGCCATCATCCTCTACGAAGGGGCACCTGATTACCCAACCATTGATCGGTGGTGGGATATTATAGAAAAATACGGGGTTACTATCTTCTATACATCGCCAACAGCGATTCGGATGTTTATGCGCTTTGGAGAGGAGTGGCTACAAAAACATGACCTGTCCAGCCTTGAGCTTCTCGGCAGCGTTGGTGAACCCATAAACCCTGAGGCATGGCAGTGGTTTTACAAGTATATCGGGAAGGAGAAGTGCCCTATTGTTGATACCTGGTGGCAGACGGAGACAGGTGGCATTATGATCTCGCCTACGCCCGGGATTGAGCCAATACCTCTAAAGCCAGGGTCAGCAACCCTGCCCCTTCCCGGGGTTGATGCCACAGTAGTTGATGCTGATGGGAAGGAGTTACCCCCAGGTCAAACCGGGTTACTCGTAATAAATAAGCCATGGCCGGGGATGCTGGTTGATATCTATGGCGACCCAGAGCGCTACCAAGAGTCCTACTGGTCACGCTTCCCCGGTTTATACTATACGGGAGACTTCGCTATGCGCGACGAGGATGGTTATTTCTGGGTATTAGGCAGAGCTGATGAGGTGCTTAAGGTAGCCGGACATCGCATCGGGACAGCGGAACTTGAGGATGCAGCTATATCCCATCCAGCCATAACCGAGGTGGCGGTGACCAGCAAGCCGGATGAGATAAAAGGGGAAGCCATTGTTCTTTTCGTTACCCTCAAAGAGGGGAGCTCGCCTTCATCTACCTTGAGAAAGGAAATTGTTCAACATCTTCGCCAGGCTATTGGTCCCATCGCCACCCCGGATGAGATTTACTTTGTTGAATCAATGCCCAAAACAAGAAGTGGCAAGATTATGCGCCGCGTCCTCAAAGCGGTAGCCTCAGGGCAGAGCCCTGGTGACCTCACTACCTTAGACAATGAGGCATCAGTAGAGGAGGTAAAGAGAGCATACGAAAGCCTGAAGAGGGTCCCTAAAGGAGACTAAGGGACATTTCAAAGCCCTGTGGGGTTCACGCCAGTGGGAAATTGGCAACTAACTGGTGGGTGGATATCAGCCTAGCTCCGGCGGGGCAATTACAAAGGAGAAATAATGAGAACCGATATCGTTAATAAGATAGATTTAATGTGTGAGGAATGTGGACATCAATGGACTATAAACCCACAACCCCTATTGTTGCCAGGTCAGGAGTGGCTTGTTTTGGTCTGCCCTAACTGTCTTAAGACTACAACCAAATTAGACTGGAGGGGAGGAACTAAATTCCCTCGAGAGGGTAAAGGCTATTGGTCCCATCACTACGCCGAGGGGAAAAGGCTGGTGGTGCTGCCTAGCACCTACTCCACAGAGGAAATGTAGATGTTGGTGGGGACATTTCAAAGCTCTGAGGGGTTCAAGCCGGTGAGTGGATACCAGCCTAGCTCCAAGGAGCAATTACAAAGGAGGAATAATGAGAACCGATATCGTTGATAGGGTAGATTTACTGTGTGAGGAATGTGGACATCAATGGAGTATAAACCCACAAACCCTAATGACGCCAGATGAAGAGTGGCTTGTTTTGGTCTGCCCTAACTGTCTTAAGACTACAGCCTTGTTAAACTGGAGGGGAGCAAGTAAATTCCCTGTGGAGGGTAGTAGGAGAGGGCTGGTGGTGCGACCTAGCACCTACTCCACAGAGGATAAGTAAATGTTATTTTTGCGGTAAGGCAGTAAATGTTGATAACTTATAAAACAACGCTATCTAGGGCTATGGTATAATAACAAGTGAGGGATGAAGAGTTATGTTAGACCAGTTAGAAAGAATAGAGAAGCGTTATCAGGAGCTGGAACGGCAGATAGCCCTGCCTGAGGTAGCGTCTGACCCCAAACAACTTCAGCACCTAGCCCAGGAAAGAGCCAGCATTGAAAGCTTGGTAACAAAGTACCAGGAATACAAAGCAACCACCAAGTCGCTAGAAGAAACAAGGGTAATGCTAGGTGATGGGCTAGATGAAGAGATGGCGGCTTTGGCCAAGCAAGAGATAGACAGCCTTAAGTCACAGCAGGAGCGACTCGGTGAAGAGTTAAGGCTTACCCTCCTGCCCAAGGATGCCAATGATGACAAGGACATCATCATGGAAATCCGGGCTGGGGCTGGTGGTGATGAAGCTGGACTGTTTGCTGCTGACCTGTTCCGAATGTATAGTCGTTATGCCCAATCTAAAGGTTGGGAAATAGATATTATTAATGTTAATGAAAGCGGCATAGGTGCCTTCAAGGAAATTATATTTGAAATAAAAGGCAGAGGTGCTTTCAGCCGATTGAAGTATGAAAGGGGAGTTCACCGGGTGCAGCGAGTGCCTATTACCGAGTCTTCAGGTAGAATTCATACCTCAACGGCTACGGTAGCTGTTCTCCCTGAGGCAGATGAGGTGGATGTATCCATAAACCCTAATGACTTGAGAATTGATATATACCATAGCGGCGGGGCTGGGGGGCAGAATGTAAATAAGGTAGCCACCGCAGTCCGTATCACTCATCTACCCACGGGCATAGTAGCTATCTGCCAGGACGAGCGTTCGCAACTGAGAAACAAGACGAAGGCAATGTCTGTGCTCCGAGCCCGGCTGCTGGATATGGAGCAGCGCAAACAGGAAACGGAAATAACCATGCAGCGTCGTTCCCAGGTAGGCACTGGCGACCGTGCTGAAAAGATACGAACCTACAATTTCCCTCAAGACCGTATTTCTGACCACCGTATTGGTCTAACCCTCCATAACCTGCCCCAAGTCTTAGAAGGAGAGCTTGACCAACTTATTGATGCCCTAGCTACTCAAGACCAGGCGAAACGGCTGGAGGAGCAACTGGCGTGACCCTAAAGCAGGCCCTTAATTGGGCTAAGCGTATCCTTGCTGCCAATAATATTGAAGATGCCCCTCTAGAGTGCGAGCTATTATTAAGGCATGCCCTGAGAATAAGCCGAATTCAACTATATACCGAGCTTAATCATGAACTAGGCCATAAACAAGAGGCAATATTCTGGAATCTAATTAAACGCCGCCTATGTGGTGAGCCCACCGCCTATATAACTGGACATCGTGAGTTTTATGGTCTCGATTTCTATGTTAACCCCAATGTCCTCATCCCCCGACCAGAAAGCGAGCTACTGGTAGAAAAGGCTATCAAATTGGCTCAGAATCATCCCGTTTCTACCCTAGCTGAAATTGGCACCGGCTGTGGCGCTATTGCCATCAGCCTGGCGCTAAACCTACCACAAGCTAAAATCTATGCCACCGACATATCAGCCTCTGCCCTTGAGGTCGCCCTATTTAACTGCCAAAAACATAGGGTGGTAAACAGGATTAATCTTCTCCAGGGCGATATGCTTGACCCTCTACCTGAGCCTGTTGACCTAATAGTGGCTAATCTCCCTTACATTAAGCAATTAGAGTTGCGCCAGATGCGTTCAGCCAATTTCGAGCCGCGGTTAGCGTTAAACGGAGGTTCAGATGGACTAGACAAGATACGCCAGCTATGCTGCCAAGTAAGTGGCAAACTTCACCCTCAAGGCTGCCTGCTTCTGGAGATTGGGCAAGGGCAAGGTAGAGCAGTAACTACCTTTCTGCGCCGCCTTTTGCCTTCGGCTAAGATAGAAGTCACCCCAGACCTGGGTGGCATAGACCGCATGGTGAGCTTAACCCTGACTACATCTCTCCAGCCCATTGGACTTATGTTGAATCGTTCCTCCAGGTGACATTACCCCTTCCCACAAATCAAGTCTCAACTTGACAGCACCTCCGTTAGCGGTTATGATGATTAGAGGTGCCCCCAGCTTGCACCTTTTGTGTATTATTCGAGTTTATTTTATTTGCCCGGGAGCAAGCCTTATTTAAGAAAAGGTTATTTATAGGGTATTTATGAAAAAGGAGAGTATTTATGGCTGGAATAGCTGGGGTTCAAGGAGGCAATGTCAATGCCTTAGAAACCATGCTAGCAAGCCTTCGGTACCGAGGCTCCCATGAGACTTGGACAAGCCCTACAGAATATACCAAAATAGGTTGCTGTAAGCTAAAATCAGAAAGCATACAACAACGCCAATTAAATAGCCATGCCAATGGCAAATTTGCTATCCTTGATGGTCACCTATATAATGCCACCCCACGTGGACTTACTGACGCAGCCCTCCTGCTCTCCTTGTATGAGGAATCCGGGACTCAATTTCCAGAAAGGCTCGACGGGGATTTTTCCTGTGCCCTACTAGACTCAGGGGAGTTAGTTCTGTCCCGGGACGCTCTGGGTCTGAAACCCCTTTACTATGGTTACCAAGGTGGGGAATTCTACTTTGCTTCAGAGGCAAAAGCACTCACCGAGGTAGCTCAGGAGATTAAGGAATTCCCCCCCGGACATATTTATACTGCTAGGCTTGGGTTTCAAAGATTTACGCCCAAGGTAAAAACCCCAGATTTTGAGACTAAGGAAGAGGCTAAGAAAATCCTTGTCAATTTGCTTACCGAAGCTCTAGAGAAAAGAATGAAAGATAATGCTCCTGAGGGAGTAATATTAAGTGGGGGACTGGATAGCAGTATCATAATCTGCCTGGCTAAAGAAATTCAACCGAATATTAAGGCTTTTACGGTAACTGTAGACGGAGGAGAAGACCTTCCTCGTGCTCAAGATTTAGCTCGCTACTTGGGCATTAAGCATTATGTATATACCTATGGTGAAGAGGAAATAAGAAAAGCTTTGCCTGAGGCTATTTATTATTTGGAGTCCTTTGAAGAGGATAATGTGCGTGGAGCTGTAGCTCATTTTTTTGCCTCAAAGCTTGCTTCTCAATATACTGGCTGTGTTTTAAGTGGAGAGGGAGCGGATGAGTTTCTTGCCGGATATGAAGAGCAAATGAGAGAGGCAAAGGGTGAAGAGGAGCTTACCAAGCTCATAGATAAATTAATTGCTGTGGCACATAATACTGGATTACAAAGACTTGATAGGCTAATGGCGTCTCATTCTTTAGAGTTCCGGGCAGCTTTTTTAGACCAAAAAGTCGCCAATTTCTGTAGGAAACTTCCCACCAATTGGAAAGTTCACGGACCGGAGCGAAAAGGGAAGTGGATTTTAAGGGAAGCCTTCTCTGATCGTCTCCCCCAACATATTGCCTTTCAAACCAAGCGCCCCTTTGGTTCAGGGGCAGGCTCTACTAAACTCTTAGGGCTCATCGCTGAAAAGGAAATCACCGATGAAGAATTTATGAAAAATCGCTACACGGAAGATGGCTTGAATCTTCACTCTAAAGAAGAACTGCTTTATTACCGTATCTTTAAGGAGAAATTCAAGCACCCTTCACTGCCTCAACTAGTAGCAGTGTGGGACCCTTTCAAACCGGGTTTTTAGATATAAATTTAACCCTCCCCTTTCACCACACTGTAAGGAGTAAGTTCACATGTTAGACGCCTGGCAATATTTAATTAACCATCCAGAAAAGCTGGTAGGGTGGACACTTGCTCACCTTTGGATAATTATTGTTGCCATTGCAATAGCAATTATTCTCGGTGTAGTTGTGGGAATCTATATCACCGGTAAAGGTAAGGAGCATATAGCCGATACTGTGCTTTACCTGGCGGAGATAATGATGACTGTTCCCAGTCTAGCTCTCTTTGGCTTGCTTATGCTCATTCTTGGTATTATGGGATTTAAAACTTTCGGTTTCCTTCCTGCCGTCATTGCTCTAATTGTCTACGGACAGTTACCTATATTGCGCAATACCTATACGGCGATTCGGGGGGTTGACCCAGCCATGATTGAGGCTGGGAAGGGAATGGGAATGAGTGAAAGACAACTCCTTTTCAAGGTTAAGCTTCCCCTTGCCGTTCCGGTTATTATGGCTGGCTTGAGAAATGCCATCGTGCTAATTATCGGTATTGCCGCCATTGCCGCTATGATTGGTGCCGGAGGGCTTGGAGTACCCATATTCCGAGGTTTAAGAAATGCTCGCATGGATTTAATCATTCTGGGAGGAGTATCTGTCTCTATTCTGGCTCTAGTGGTCGATGCCCTTATGAG
>JAUWEU010000042.1 GCA_030608125.1 Dehalococcoidia bacterium | reverse complement strand
GACATTGATGCACATAAGGAAGATAACGATTCCCATAGAGGCTACCGTGCCAGCGATAGGATCTATCTTCAATCCTTCCCAGAAGTAGCCTAGGTAGGGCGGGATGGTAAAGGCTGAGATGGAGATGGTGACGATGTAGCTCAGCATTAGTGCCCAGCCAGCGATAAAGCCAGCAGCATCGTTAAACCCGTGTCGAGCAAAAGTGGCTGAGCCACCGGCTTCAGGTAGCATGGCTGTGCCTTCAGCATAGGTAAGGGCAGTAAATATAAAAAGAATACCAGCTATAGCTAAGACTATAGGAGTAGCCCCCATAGCTACCAAAGCAACAATGCCTAGGGCATAGTAAATAGAGGAGCCGACATTCCCATAGCCAGCACTAAAAAGAGCAGGGACGCCTAATATTCGTCTTAGGTGGTAGCGCTTAAGCCGTCGGGGGCGAAAAGTCTTATCGCCAGGCTTAGGTCGCCAATTGTTGTGCATATTTCACAGTTGCTTGGT
The DNA here is from genome assembly GCA_030608125.1 of Dehalococcoidia bacterium. Next base: position 6,159 of record JAUWEU010000042.1, on the reverse strand, counting down.
TTTAACCATTTTATTCAGTCGGGGGAATTCTACGCACCTGGCTGCTGGTTGTCAATTGCTGACGGGAGGATTGTTTATCAATCTTAGTTGGCTTGACAATTATATCACTCTCATCTAAACTCACTGCGGAAGTAGATGGTAAATCTTCTCTGTCTCATTTCCTAAGTTCTATCTCTTGGTTACTAATACGCCTTTTGTTGGAGAGGAGGATTAGCTGTGTTCAAGTTTCCCTTTATCCCTCGTGAGGAGAAGTTCTTCGACCTTTTTGAACAGGGTACCCAGAATATGGTAAAGGCGGCTCGCAAGTTAAAAGAGCTGGTTGATGCCTGGGAGAATGTTGAGGGAAAAGTGGGTGAAATAACAAGGCTGGAGCACGAAGGGGACACTATCACCCATCAGATTATGGCACAGTTGCATCGCACCTTTGTCACCCCCTTTGATAGGGAGGATATAGCCCTACTGGCTCATGTCCTGGATGATGTAACCGACTTTATTCACGCAGCGGCTGATGCTATGCTTCTCTACAAGGTGGATTCTCCTAGCCAGAGGGCTAAGGAGCTTGCTGATATTATAGTGCAGGCGGCGGCTGAGGTAGAACGAGCCATGCCCCAGTTGCGGCATCATGGCGAGTTAAAACAAATTCTGCCACGATGTGTAGAGATTAACCGGTTGGAGAATATGGCTGATAGGGTATTCCGCTCAGCAATGGCTGAGCTTTTTGATGATTCTACAGATTTTGCTTATGTTATCAAGTGGCGTCAGATTTACGAGCATATGGAGGAGGCAACCGACAGGTGTGAGGATGTGGCTAATGTCCTTGAAGGGGTAGCCCTCAAGCATGGCTGACCCCTCTTTTCCCCTCTTTCTCCTTATTGTTGCCCTGGCTATTGGCTTTGGTATTGTTAATGGTTTTAATGACGCCGCCAATGCCATCGCTACCTCGGTTGGATCTCGTGCTCTTTCCCCTCGAAATGCTCTTATAATAGCTGTCATCGCTAATATGATAGGTGCTGCCACTGGCTTGGCTGTTGCCAGGACTATTGGCAAGGGGATTCTGGTCGAGGAAGCAATAACATATCTAACGGTGATTGCTGGCTTAGCTTCAGTTATTGTCTGGGGTACTATAGCTACCTACTATGGTCTGCCGGTAAGTATAACCCATGGCTTTATTGCTGGGCTGGCGGCAGCCGGAGTAGCAGCAGTGGGCAGTGAGGCGATACAATGGAATGTCTTGCAACGGGTTCTGTCAGCCGTGGTTACGGCTCCAGTTTTGGGTTTTGTTGGTGGCTTTGTGCTATTGATTATTCTATTTTGGGTATTCCGGCGAAGCGTCCCAACAAAGATGCGGGTTATTTTTAGCCGTTTGCAATGGCTTACTACCGCTTTTCTAGCTTACAGCCACGGCAAGAATGATGGTCAGATGCCTATAGGTGTCATCACTATGGCACTGGTAATCTATACTGGGGAGACTGGGCTGTGGGACAAAATCCCGTGGTGGATAATAATTATATCAGCCCTAGCCATTAGCTCAGGAACAGCTATCGGCGGCTGGCGGGTCATTAGAACACTGGGGTTAAGGATTACTAGCCTTCAGCCGGTTCATGGCTTTGCCACTCAAGCCTCAGCGGCTACAGTTATAGAGCTAGCTTCATATCTGGGTATCCCGGTGAGCACCACCCATTGCGTAAGTTCGTCTATTATGGGCGTGGGTGCTACCAGACGGCTTTCAGCAGTGCGCTGGGGGGTAGCTGGTAATATTGTCACTGCCTGGATATTAACCTTTCCTATCTGTGGTATATTGGGTTACTTGTTTGCCTGGTTACTAGGAATGGTATTCTAGTCAGCTTATAGGGCAACCTCCTTGGGAGTTACTCGGCACTTTTCGGCAGTGATAATAGCCGCAATATGTGAAACTGCCGAGTCAATGTCATCCTGCTTATTCAACACTACATAGTCAAACAGGGGTAGTTGCTTTATTTCTGCTTCGGCAGTTTTTAAGCGTAAGGCTAATTTGAAGGGTGATTCAGTGTGGCGCTGCTTGAGCCTGGTGGTAAGTTCTTCCATTGATGGCGGCATCAGGAAGATAAACACCGCTTGTGGCAGGATTTTTTTGATAGTAGCTGCTCCCTGGATGTCAACTTTTACTATTACATCTTGCCCTTTATCCAGCGCTTGTTTGACTGGTTGCTTAGGCACCCCATACCAACTGCCATAGACATTTGCCCATTCTAATAACTCCTTATGCTCAATCATCTCCTGGAACCTTTCCATTGAGACGAAATGATAGTCTACATTATTTCTTTCCTTAGCTCGCTGACGCCGTGTGGTTACGGTGGTAATATATTCAAGGGGATAGCCTAATTCTTTAATCCTGGTTAAAACGGCATCCTTACCTGCCCCTGAGGGACCGGAGAGGACTATGAGTAAAGACTTTGTCGGCAAGTTGAGCGGGGCTTGGTTTTTATGGCTCGCCTTTTTCATCGTCTTGCTCTGGCATTAGCACCGAACTTTCTCGACTTGCCTGCAACCTGCCAGCAATAGTTTCTGGGGTAAGGGCAGCCAAGACAACATGACCGCTATCGGTAAAGATAACAGCCTTCGTTCTTCGGCCACTGGTCATATCAATTAGTAGTCCCTTGTTTCTCCCTTCTTGGATAATGCGTTTGATAGGTGCTGAGTTTGGCGAAGCTATGGCGATAACCTTATTCATGGCTAACACACTACCAAATCCGATGTGAACCAATTCAATGACCATTATTATCACCTCGGAAGATTACTTTTCATTGCCAAATCTGGAAATTATCTGCCCATCCGATTGGTTTAATCACGCCTTGCCAATTCTATTTTAGTAATGCCTATCACCCCCTTCATATGTTATTTCCAATGCCTATTATCTTATACCCTTAACGGCAATTAGGCAACAACCAAAGACTTGAATTATACTTCGCTTAGTGGTAAATTATAGTTCGGCGACTGAATTCTACTTTTAGGTGTATCTGATGGATAATATTAATTTAATCATTGACGGCGCTGATGTCAGGGTGGAGAAGGGCACTAGTGTACTGCAGGCAGCACAGAGTGCTGGTATTTATATTCCTGCCCTATGTTCTCACCCTGATTTACCATCATCAAGAGAGGTGGAACCCAATGAATTCATCTACCGTGGCACTGAGCTAATTAAAAACGATAACTCATTAGAGGAGTTTAAGGGTTGTCAGCTATGTGTGGTAGAGATTGAGGGTATGGATGGTCTGCCTACTGCTTGCACCACTGAGGTTGCCGAGGGTATGGTGGTTTATACTGACACGCCCCAGGTACAGGAGAAACAATATGAGAACCTGAAGCTTATTCTTTTTGAACACCCCAATATGTGTCTTACCTGTGTACGTAAGGAGCGATGCTCGCCCTACGACATATGTTTACGCAATGTGAAGATAACCGAGCGTTGCTTGCTCTGTCCCAAGAATGAGCATTGCGAATTACAAAAGGTAGTCGACTATATAGGCATAGAGGAGATAATACTTCCCTATGCAGCTAAAGAAATACCTCAGGATAAGGAAACTCCTCTATTTGACCGAGACTACAATCTTTGCATCGGTTGTACTCGTTGTGTCCGGGTGTGCAAAGACGTACGTGACATTGATGCCCTTGGCTTCGTCTATCAAGACGGTAAAGTCATTGTTGGTTCCAAGGCGCCTACCCTTAAGGAATCAGAGTGTAAGTTTTGTGGTGCATGTGCTGAGGTGTGTCCTACTGGCGCTATAACGGACAGGGGCATCAAGTTTGAGGAACGTGAAGCCAAATTAGTTCCGTGCCGTGATGCCTGTCCCGCTGGCATAGATGTCCCACGGTACGTCCGTTTAATAAAGGAAGGAAAGTTTGCCGAGGCAATAGCTGTGATTCGAGAAAAAGTGCCGTTTCCAGCCACGCTTGGCTATGTCTGCTTACATTTCTGTGAGGATAAGTGCCGACATTGTGAACTCAATGAAACCATAGCCATAAGGGTATTGAAACGCTTTGCTGCTGAGCGTGACACCGGGTTATGGAAGCAGAGGTCTAAGTTCGCTCCTGCCACTGGTAAGCGAGTAGCCATTGTCGGCTCAGGTCCAGCCGGACTGACTGCTGCCTATTACCTGACCAAACTTGGTAATAGTGTAACCGTTTTTGAAGCCTTTCCTGTAGCTGGAGGTATGATGCGAGTCGGTATTCCCAGGTACCGTCTACCTGCAGAGATTCTTGATGAAGAGATAGAGGAGATAAAGAGCATTGGTGTTGACATTAGGACAAATACCAAAGTTGAGTCGTTGGATGCACTTCTGAAGGAGGGGTATGATGCCATCTTGGTAACCGTTGGTGCTCACCAGGGCATAAGTTTACCCCTGCCCGGAGCTGACCTTGACGGGGTATTAGTCAATACATCTTTCCTAAGGGACGTAAGTCTAGGCAAAGAGGTCAAGGTAGGGAAGGTGGTGGTAGTGCTGGGTGGTGGTAACGTCGCCTTTGATTGTGCCCGTACCGCCCTGCGTTTAGGTGCCACTGATGTCCATATAGCTTGTCTTGAGTGTAGAGATGGGATGTTAGCTAAGCCCGACGAGATTGAGGGGGGAGAGGCAGAGGGCATTACTATCCACGCCTCGTATACCTTTTGCAGAATTGTGGGTGATAATGGGCATGTCACTGGTATTGAATGCCGTGATGTGAGGTCTTTTGAGTTTGATAGTGCGGGCAGGCTTCATGTTGACTCTATTCCTGGCTCGGAGCATATCTTGCCAGCAGATACTGTCATCTTTGCCGTGGGTCAGGTGCCTGAACTTGGACTCATTGACGGCGTTGATGGTATTAAAATCGCTAGGCGGCGCTTTGTAGAGGTTGATCCAGTTACGCTGGCTACTGGTAGAGAGGGTGTTTTTGCCGCTGGTGATGCAGTTACCGGAACTACCTCTGTTATTGAGGCAATTGATGCTGGTCGCAAGGCTGCCGTTTCTATTGATAGATACCTTGGCGGTAGTGGTGATATAGATGAGGCATTGGTTGATATTGAGGAGCCCAACCCCAATTTGGGGCGTGAAGAGGGGTTTGCCGATAGACGGGAGCTACCAATGCCCTGCCTAACCGTGGAGCAGAGGCGTGGCAACTTTGCCATGATAGAACTTGGTTTTGATGAAACCGAAGCTATCAGTGAGGCAAAGCGGTGTCTTCAGTGCGACCTGAGGTTTGAAATTTCGCCATCACCCTCTCCACCAGAGGAACAGTTAAAATTTGATATTGATCAGAAGAAGGCGGGAGTTTTTGTCTGATACTAACAAAGAATAGCTTAAGGCTGTGTGCTGTTGCTATCAACTGAAGTTAAAATCTTTGGGAGTAAGAAATAGTGTATAACATATTGTTGAAACAAGACCTGGTACCTAATATTCATCTTTTCAAGGTTGCGGCACCGGCTGTAGCTAAGAAGGCTCAGCCAGGACAGTTTGTCGTCATCAGGATTGATGAAATAGGTGAGCGCATTCCACTGACCATTGCCGATTGGAACGAGAAAGAGGGTAGTGTTACCATCGTCTTTATGGAAGTGGGAACCACAACGCATAAATTAGGTCTGCTCCAGACTGGCGATTTCATTACTGATTTTATTGGACCGCTAGGTTTACCTACCCATATTGATAAATTTGGAACGGTCGTCTGTGTGGCCGGAGGCTTTGCTGTAGCTACCATAATGCCTATTGCTCGGGCTATGAGAAAAGCCGGGAGTCGGGTTATTTCTATTATGGGAGCTCGGAATAAGGGGTTGCTCTTCTGGGAAGACGAACTACGTAGCGTAAGTGACCAGCTAATAGTTACTACCGATGACGGCTCTTATGCTCGTAAAGGGCTGGTAACCGAGCCATTGAAGGAGCTACTTGAAAGTGATGAGAAGGTTGACCGTGTTATCGCTATTGGTCCAAGCATTATGATGAAATTTTGTGCCAAAACCACACAGCCCTTTGGGGTTAAAACCATTGTTAGTCTCAATCCGATAATGGTTGATGGCACCGGAATGTGTGGTTGTTGTCGGGTATCTGTTGGCGGCGCAACTAAATTTGCCTGCGTAGATGGGCCTGATTTTGATGGGCATCAGGTAGACTGGGATTTGCTCTTTGCCCGCCAGCGTATCTACCTTGATGA
>JAUWEU010000071.1 GCA_030608125.1 Dehalococcoidia bacterium | reverse complement strand
GGGGCAACTGACCAGCAAGGTAAGAAGCATTGGTGTCAGTTATCTCTCCTAAAAGAAGCTCAGTGCCAACAGAAATGATTTCCGCTTTCACTAAGATACCTTCAGCTGCTGCAGAATCTCTAGGGCAACCTCAGCAGCTTGCTTGCCTGAGAGAAGCATACCACCGAAGATAGGTCCCATTCTGGGCGTACCACAAACAGCATTAGCCGCCATGCCAGCCACGATTAAGCCGGGATAGACCTCTTTGGTGTTTCCCATTATCTTGCTTTCTGCCACCTCAGCCCACATTGACTTCTCCCCCATTATTCCACCCCCCTCCGTCCTTAGCCTACCACCAAGTTTATTCACCACTATGTGGCAGATTTCACTGGCATGGCCGGTAGCGTCTATTACCACCTTTGACCTTATGGCTAGGGTGTCCACGTGCAGGCCATCTAAAGTAACCGCACTCCAATTCAATACCAAGCCGATTATCCTATCATTCTGCCGAATCATGACATCCTCAATGCTCATCAAATTAAATATCTTAACTCCCGCCTGGATTGTCTTAAAGCAAATAGCTGAGGCTGCCTCCACAGAATCAGCGGTATAGTAGCCCTTTTCATACTCTCTAGTTCTGACATTAAACTCGTCCAGTATTTCCTTAGCCTCCTCTTGCACCACGATAGTATTGAACATCATCCCCCCGCCAGGCATACCACCACCCGGCCGAAGACTTCTCTCAAATATGACTGTTTTTACTCCCTCTTTCGCCAGATAGTAAGCCGCCGTCATGCCAGCTGGCCCAGCACCACCAATAGCCACCTCAACGTCCATCGCCTCTTGGAAGTCTTCGGTGAAGCTTCTGGTTATCGCCCTGGATATGGTTATATCATCAAGTTGCATATTCCCTCCGGTTGTAATTCTTTTTATTCTCACTAGCTAGCACTTAGGCGTTGAGATACCTAAATACTTTTCCACTAACTCCATAGCACAATACTCACCACACATACTGCAAGCCGTCCCCGCTGAACTATGCTTACTATGAACTCGGCGAGAACGCTGCGGGTCCAGTGAAAGCCGGGCTTGCTCCTCCCAATCAAGCCTCTTTCGAGCCAGAGACATTTCCCTATCCCACTGCTCAGCATCCTTTACTCCCTTAACAATATCGCCAGCATGAGCGGCAATGCGCGAGGCTATCACCCCTTGCCTCACATCCTCAGGGTCGGGTAGAGAAAGATGCTCGGCTGGTGTTACATAGCATAGAAAATCAGTACCGGCAGCGGCAGCAATTGCACCGCCAATAGCCCCAGTGATATGGTCATAGCCAGCAGCAACATCAGTTACCAGTGGACCGAGCACATAGAAAGGAGCGCCCTTACAGATAGCCTTCTGCAAACGAACATTAGTCTCAATCTGGTTCAGGGGCAGGTGTCCCGGGCCCTCAACCATTACCTGAACCCCGGCTTGTTGAGCACGCTGAACTAGCTCCCCTAAAGTGAGCAACTCTTCTACCTGAGCCCGGTCGGTAGCATCGGCTAAACTACCGGGACGCATGCCATCACCAAGGCTTAGCGTTACATCAAACTCTCTGGCTATCTCAAGTAAGCGGTCATAGTACTCATAGAGTGGATTTTGGCGCTCATTGTAGAGTATCCAGCCTATCAGGAAAGCACCCCCCCGAGAAACCACATCAGCTACTCTCCCCTGCTGCTTAAGCCGGGCAATGGCTGACTGGGTTACGCCACAATGCACCGTTATGAAATCAACTCCATCACGGGCATGCTCCTCAATAACAGCAAAGAGGTCATCCACGGTCATTTTGACAATAGCATCATATCTATCTATCGCCTCAATCCCGGCTTGATAAATGGGCACGGTGCCTACCGATAAAGGGCTAGCGGCAATAATAGCTCGGCGAATGGCTGATATATCACCACCGGTGCTCAAATCCATAACTGTATCTGCCCCTGAGTCAATAGCCACTCGCAGCTTTTCCAGCTCGGTATCAATATTGCCGAAGTCAGAGGAGGTACCAATATTGGCATTAACCTTGGTCTTAAGCCCCTGACCGATACCACAAGGAACAAGATTGGTGTGTTTAATATTAGCCGGGATTACTATCGTTCCCTTAAGCAAACCCTGCCGAATGAACTCAGCTTCCACCTTCTCCCGCTGTGCCACCCGAACCATCTGGGGAGAAACGACACCTTTCCTGGCCAACTCCAGTTGAGTCATATCTACCTCCACAAAAAATAGAACCAAGGGCTTCGGCGGTTATCATCAGACCCTTGGTCTAAGTCACTGCCGCTTCCCTACGCTCGCATTACCGAGATCAGGTTCACAGGGTTGGCATCAAAACACCTCTCAGCCTTTGAGCACCCCTAGCGGACCTTATTCACTTTACTGTAAGTATAACATAAGCTTGCCTAAAATGCAATGTATGACACTATTTATCAACTCTACCTCAGGTGAGCACCCACCAACCCTTCACCCAAATTAAAAAGGGGCTCAGGGGGCAGTAATCTTTGCCCGGCACATCATCCCGCAGGGAGGTAACCGTCTAGACATCTTCTCCAGTGGGAGCGTATAATTCTGGTGACCAATGCCCCAAGCTAAGTTGTAGAATATGAAGGAGGATTAGATTCTGTCCCTAAAAAATAGACCATGGTTTAAGTTCTGGCCAGAAAATGTGCCACAACATATAGCTTATCCGAAGATACCACTGTTTCAATTTTTGACAGATACGGCTAATCGGTATCCTACCTGTACTGCTTTTAATTGCCGGGGGTTGGGAATAAGTTATAGAGAACTGAACGCAATAACAACCAAATTAGCCCTAACTCTGAGAACCCTCGGGGTAAAAAAGAGAGACAGGGTGCTAATTTTTCTACCCAATAGTCTACAGTTTATTATCGGATGCTACGGGATAATAAAAACCGGTGCCATTGTTGTTCCCACCAATCCACTGTATAAGGGGCTGGAGCTGTGGCAGCGGATTAGTGACTCCAAGGCCAAAATGATAATAACCAATAAAGAGCTTTACCCTTTAGTTAAAGAAACAGCTAGTAAGACCAAGGTGGAGACCTTGTTAATACCCGATGATGAGGAAGTGACTGATGCATCCTGGATGGAGAAGCTTTTAGCGGATAAGCCCTCAGTTCCAACTCAGGTTGAAATAAAGCCAAAGGAAGATGTAGTTACCATCCTCTACACCGGGGGAACAACCGGGGTGTCAAAGGGGGTAATGCTTACCCACTATAACTTGGTGGCCAATGCAATACAAAATGCAGTCTGGTTTGAGTGGAGCCACCGGGATGTAGTCATTGGTCTTCTTCCCTTTTATCATACCTGGGGCGGGTGCACCGGTATTCATTCACCAGTCTATGCCGGTGCCCGGGTGATTACTAAACCCCGTTTCAGTACCGAGGAATTGCTAATGACCATTGAAAAGGAGCAGGCCACAGTCCTATATGGTGCTGCATCTGTATTTAATATGTTACTGAGTTCGCCAACGATAAATAAGTATGACCTTTCATCCTTACGCTATGTTAAAGCTGGAGCGATGCCCATCCCCTTTGAACTCAAAGAAAGGTGGGAGAAATCGACCGGGGTCAAGATGATTTTGGGCTATGGTCTCACTGAGGCTTCTCCTGAAACCCATAACAGTCCACCCTGCCGGGTAAAGGCGGGGACTATAGGAATACCCATTATAGATACTGATGCCCGAATTGTTGATATGGAAACCGGCACGATTAACCTACCTCCGGGTGAAGTGGGTGAACTGGTGGTTAAAGGTCCTCAGGTTATGAAGGGATACTGGAGAAACCCTTCAGAAACTAGGACAACTCTCAGGCGTGGCTGGCTTTATACCGGAGACTTAGCTATGATGGATGAAGACGGCTACTTTCGCATCGCTGACCGCAAGAAAGACACCATAAAGTACAAAGGCTATACCATTGCTCCGGCTGAGCTTGAAGATACCATCTATATGCATCCAGCGGTAAAAGAATGTGCTGTAGTAGGTACGCCAGCCCCAATTGTTGGGGAAATACCCAAGGCTTACATAGTGTTAGAGGAAGGATGTCAGCTAACTGAGGAGGAAATAATCAAATTCTGTGAGGAGAGGCTGGCTCCATACAAAAAGATTCGAGAAGTCCGGTTTGTAGAAGAGATACCAAAGACACATGTAGGCAAGGTATTGAGACGGGTACTACGAGATAGAGAATCAACCTCACCCCCTTAGTCCCCCTCTCCTTCAAAGAAGAGGGGGAAGATATTAGAAGAGGGGCTAACGCCCCTCTTAAACACCCTATAACCATATTTGGGGGCTTTGCCTCTCTTTGACTCTCACTTGCTATTTATCTTTCAAAGGAGAGAGGCGCTAGCCCCTCTAGATAAATTATCCTTCCCCTTCCCCCCGTGGAAGTGCACAATTGGCAGTAAGGCTGTTCACCAATAGGGGGTTTAAGGGGCGAAGCCCCTTCTACTAAAAACTCCCCTTCCCCTTATCAAGGGGATGGGGACAAAGGGGATGGGGTTGATAAAAGTCAGCCCAAAGCTTCCTTCATTCACAGTAGCGATGATATAATTATGGTTAATCATGGACAAGCTTATTGCTGGAGCCAAAAAACTAGAATTACAGCTTAACTCAAGGCAGCTTGAGCAGTTTCACCTCTATTATCAAGAGCTGATAGACTGGAAC
>JAUWEU010000075.1 GCA_030608125.1 Dehalococcoidia bacterium | reverse complement strand
TTTCGCCAGATAATGGCTTCCTCAATCACAGTATCTTCCTGAATTGTGCCGCCAGAGCCGATAACCACGGGTCCGGTTAGCTTGACCTTATGCCCAATAGTGCAGTTACTGCCTATTACTGCCGGTCCCCTTATTTGAGCTGTAGGCTGGATGTAGCTTTGCTCCCCAACCAGCACCTCCTCACCTCCAGGACAACTATGCCGGGTGCTACTGCCACTGAATAAGTCCCGATGTAGCTGAAAGTATTTTTCTGGAGTGCCTATGTCTATCCAATAGGCAGAGGAAGGATAGGCATAAATTGGCTCACCCTGGTCTAAAAGTAGTGGAAATAGCTCACGCTCAAAACTGAAATTAGCTTGATGTGGAATGCGGCTCAGGACTTCAGGTTCTACAATGTAGGTGCCGGCATTTATCATATTGGTAGTTACCTCACTCCACTCAGGCTTCTCTAAAAAGCGTGTAACCCTCCCCTGGGCATTGGTTTCTATTAAACCATAGCTGGTGGGGTCATCCACTGGGGTAAGGGCAATGGTTACCTTTGCCTTTCTTTCCAGGTGAAAGCCCATCATAGCCGTAATGTCCAGGTCAGTGAAAATGTCGCCATTTAGCACTAGGAAGGTGTCATCTAAATACTGTTCAGCATTTTTTACTGCCCCAGCCGTTCCCAGAGGGGTATCTTCTACAGTATAGCTAAGCCTGACCCCGAACTGGCTACCATTGCCAAAATAGCTTTTTATAGGTTGCGAAAGATGTCTTTGAGCCAGAATTATATCCTTTATCTGATACTGGCTGAGATAGTGGATAACATGTTCTAAAAATGGGGTATTAAGCACAGGAACCATAACTTTAGGGGTATTGCAGGTAAGGGGAAGTAGTCTGGTTGCCTCTCCACCCACCAGAATGACTACTTTCATCACTATTCCTCAAGCACCGCATATGTCCGGAGATGCTCCTTCATAAAATTAGCAAAACTTTGAACATCAGCCTTTTTGGGGGGAAGGGCAAAGCGAGGTCTGGGTACTTCCTCATCAGGCTGTAGCCCACCCTGGTCTATCAGTCCTTTTAAGACTTCTTGTTTAAGCCTTGGGCTACACAGGGCACTATGATAAATTGCAGATAAGCCAGGTAATAGCATCCGTCTCAAGTGCATTCTGCCCCTATCCTCGTGAAGGTGGGGGTTCCTAGTTTCTATCTGGAATATTTCTATGCCCTGTTTAGCTGCTGCCTGATGAGTGGTGGGTAAAATGCCGCCAAAGCCTTCAAAAATAGATATTAGCTCCTGTGGTTCAACAGCAAATCCTGAGGCATAAGGTAAGATTTCAGCCAGCTTTATAGTCATAGCGTGCTCTCCGGCATTAGCCGTTTTTATAATCTCAGTTTCAAATCCGGTTTTGTCTGAGATTAAGGCATTCATGTATTTATTAGTAATTTCGGAAACCCGTCCCCACTTTTTAAAATACATCCCTCGTGAAATTTTAGGTTTATAGTGCCATAGGACCCTGACCATTGCGTAGGGGGACTGGGCTAGGCTAAAACCAGCGGCATAAATTTTTACATATTCCCATACTGCTCCAGGGATATAGTTATCACTGTCAATAAAGGCTACATATTCCTTTTTGTTCAGCATTGCCAGCAGGATACCAATTACCATGCCCTCACTTTTTCCGTCCCGGACCACCCCCTTTTCGTCTAGCATATCAGCATATCCAGCTTGGGCTAGACCCTTGGCTAGTTGTGGGTCTTTCTGGTGGACGATAAGAGCCTGGCGCTGACTAAAATGGCAGAATTGGGCTAGGGTATCCCGCTCCATCCTAAATCTATCCACACGCCTTCTCTGGCTGTTAGACACTACTATTATCAGGCAATCATGAGGAATACCGCTGACAACCCCCTCAAAGAGCTTTAACTTTTCATCCTTTATCGGGATGACAATAGCCATCCTCCCCTCAATATCCTTAATTACCTCGTCTTCAATCTTATGTACGGCTATTTCTTCTTTACGAGGGGTCTCACACTTCTTCCCCGAGTCTAGCTCTAGAACCCTTTGCAGGTCATTTATTCTGACTGACCCGAAGCGTTCGGTATATCTCAGGCTCTCTATACGCATTATTCACCTCAGACCTGGCTTATAGCAGCGCTTATGCTACCACATTTTAGATTTTACCACAATCAGTTGCCTAGTTCTGTCAACTGATATATTATGGCTTTGCCAGACAATTCATCCCCCTTAAGGCTAATATCAGACACTTAAAACCCTGGTAACCAATATGCTATACTTAACCAACGGCAGTAGAACCATAGTAAGGACTGAGAAATAGCAATGGCTAAAGATTACTATCAAATTCTAGGGGTACCAAGAAATTCCACAAACGACGAGATTAAAAAAGCCTACAGAAAGCTGGCTATGCAGTATCATCCCGACCGTAATCCTGGAAAAGAGGAATGGGCTAATGACAAGTTCAAGGAAATAAACGAGGCGTATGCAATTCTTGGCGACCCTGAAAAAAGAAGCCAATATGACCAATTTGGCACCGTTGGCAATATTGGCGATATCTTTGGCAGTCCTTTTACCAGAGGGACTTTTGAAGATATGATAAGGGATTTTGGCGGAGCTGGGCTTAGGTTTGACTTTTTGGATGATATATTTAGCGATTTCCTGGGAGGCAGCGGGTTTTCCTTTAGGAAATTTAGTAAGGGATTCGGCGGTTCAAGAGGAATGAAATTTGAGATGCCGGGAGCAACTAATCTGGAGGAATTATTTGTCCAAGCTCAGAAAGCTAAACCTCAAGACGTTCACTATGAAATAACTATTACCAAGGAACAAGCCGCTCAAGGAATAGAAAAAGACTTAACCCGGAGAGGCAAAACATTGAAGGTAACAATCCCAGCCGGAATAAAAAGTGGAATGAAAGTAAAATTAAGAAATGCTCGTCAGATTACCAATGGTCAGCCAGGAGATATCCTAATTCAAGTTAAGGTTAAATAAAAACCGCTATCTAAGAAAGGAGATTTTTAAAAATGTCTTCATATGCCTATTTTCACAAGCAGTTCGTTCCCTTATCCGAAGCCAAGATAGGGGTTATGACTAACTCCCTTCACTACGGGACTGCCGTTTTTGAGGGCATCAGGGGTAACTGGAATAGTCAGCAACAGCACATTTACCTCTTCCGCCTTAAAGAACACTATCAGCGAATGCATCAGGGCTGTCAGGCATTGAAGATTAACCTGCCCTATACTATTGATGAGCTATGCCAGATAACAATTGAACTGGTTAGAAAGTCCGGTTTTCAAGAAGATATTTATCTCCGCCCATTAGCCTATAAGAGCTCCGAGGCTCTGGGTGTGCGGCTGCACGATTTAGAAGACGACTTCCTCATCCTGGCTATTCCCTGGGGACGGTATTTAGATGTAGATAAAGCCAGGTGTGGTGTTTCTTCCTGGCGATGCCCCAAGGAAGTACCACGGGCTAAGCTTGCCGGACTCTATATTAATAATGCCCTGGCTAAAACGGAAGCCATTGAGAATGGCTTTGACGAGGCAATTATGCTTACCTCAGATGGTTATGTCGCCGACGGAAGTGGTGAGAATATCTTTCTGGTTATAAATGGCAAATTGGTAACACCAGCCAGTTATAATAGTATTTTGATGGGTATTACCCGCGATACCACAATAAAACTGGCACAAAATGAGCTGGGTATTGAAACCATAGAAAGACCTATTGAGCGCACTGAGCTTTACAATGCTGATGAGTGCTTTTTAACCGGCACTGCCGCCAATATAACCCCTGTAGCCGAGATAGACCGCCGTAAGATAGGTAACGGTGAAATCGGTGACATAACAAGGAAATTACAACAGCTCTATTTTGAGGTAATACGAGGCAATAATCCAAAATACCTTAACTGGTGCACTGCTGTTTATTAAAAATAAGCCGGTGGTAGAGGGTTAAATGATAGTCAATGAGATTATTACTATCATTATTGCCATAGTTATTGGTTACCTGCTCGGTTCAATACCATCAGCCTATATTGCAGTTCGCTTAATAACGGGCAAAGACATTCGTCAGCTGAGTGGGGGTAATGTTGGCGGTCGAAATGCCTTCCAGCAGGCGGGGTGGGGAGCTGGGGTAGCTGTCGCAATTTTCGATATTGGTAAGGGGGCAGCGGCGGTAGCTATAGCCCAATGGTTACTAAATGTCCCCCTCGGAGCTATAACCATAGCTCAATACCCACTAGGTGCACCTGAGACCTTTGTCCTGCTAGCTGGACTGGCAGCAATATGTGGTCACATATGGTCTATCTACCTGAAATTCACCGGGGGAAATGGTCTAGCTACTACCATAGGTGTTCTAGCTGTCCTGATGCCCAGGGAGCTACTAATTACTCTCGCCATAACG
>JAUWEU010000037.1 GCA_030608125.1 Dehalococcoidia bacterium | reverse complement strand
GTAACCCTATCCCCTTTATCCCCTTCTCCGTGATAAGGGGAAGGAGAATGGTAATTTTTGAAGGGGTGAAGCCCCTTCAATCTTCTCTTTCGTAACTTGCTATTTAGTTCCACCTTTAGTTTTAGTTAAGGACAGCTCTTCAGCAGTCCTTAGCGCATATTGGTCGGTCATGCCGGCGATGTAATCAACCACCCTTCTTGCTATCTCATCACTATAATAAGAGTATTCGGGTGGTAGCCTGTCTTCATGCTCATTGAAGTATTTATATAATAGGCGAATCACCTCTCTTGCCTTTTCTGTTTCAGCTAAGGTAGCGCGCATATTGTATACTCGGTCAAAAAGAAATTCACGCAAGACATTAGTTGCCTCCAAAATCCGGGGGCTCATACCTATGGTGGGGCGGTGTTTAGTATCATCACCCCTTGCTGACCAAGAGTATTTGATAATATCGCAGACCATAGTATTGATTCGCCCCGAATGGGAGTGACCTAATACAGTGATGGTTGAGACAGGTAAATCATCCTCGGTGATGATGCCAGCTCTTATAGCATCCCCAATATCATGGTTGATATAAGCAATGGCATCGGCAATCTTACATACTTCTCCCTCCAGGGTACTTGCTTTTCCGGAACTATCCCCCAGAATGTCAGCCCTCGCTTTGGAGTGATTTAAGATACCGTCTCTCACTTCCCAGGTGAGATTAAGCCCCTGACCATTTTTCTCTAAAAGGTCAACAACTCGCAGGCTTTGCTCATTATGTCTAAATCCATGAGGATAGAGTTCATTTAAGACCTGCTCACCAACATGCCCGAAAGGGGTATGACCTAAGTCATGACCCAGGGCAATTGCCTCAGTCAAATCCTCATTAAGGTTTAGGGCACGGCTTATGGTTCGAGCTATTTGAGAAACCTCCAGGGTATGAGTGAGCCGGGTTACATAGTGGTCCCCTAAGGGAGCAATGAAAACTTGTGTCTTATGTTTAAGGCGGCGGAAAGCCTTGGAATGGATAATGCGGTCTCGGTCACGCTGGAAGGCAGTGCGTACCGGGCAGGGCTCTTCCGAGTTAAGCCTGCCCCGTGACAGCTTACTTTTGACGGCGTAGGGAGAAAGGCTCTCCTCCTTGTTTTCAATTATCTGGCGAATGTTAAGCTGACTGACCACTAAGCTTCAATCTCTTTTCTGCTTGGGCAATTATATCCCTAGTCTTATCAATCATATCGGGGCTTACTGAAACTGAAGTAATACCCCACCCCACCAGTTTTTCAGTAAGCTCGGGGTATACTGAGGGTGCCTGCCCACAGATAGAGGAGGTAACCCCCATGCTTTTGGCTACTTTAATAGCCCTTTCCAGAGCTATAAGTACGGCTTCGTTTCGTTCGTCAAATGTCTCGGCTAACTTTTGGCTATCCCTATCAATTCCCAGGATAAGCTGAGTTAGGTCGTTTGAGCCAATAGATATGCCATCAATGCCAATCTCAAGGAATTTCTCCATAAGAAAAATGTTAGATGGCACCTCCACCATCATCCACAGTTTGAAGTCAGCGGAACGCTTTAGCCCCTGAGATTCCAAGAACTCCTTTGTTTTAGTCATTTCATCAACAGTGCGGACAAAGGGAATCATAACCCACAGATTCTTGTAATTCTGTCTCACTCTCTTTATGGCCTCTATCTCCAACTTAAACACATCAAGGTCTCTGATGTAACGAGAGCACCCTCTATAACCGAGCATGGGATTTTCCTCAATCTCTTCATACTCCTGACCGCCAGTGAGTTCCCGGTACTCATTGGTCTTAAAATCAGTGGTTCGGTAAACTACCGGGCGTGGGTTGAAGGCTTTGGCAAAGGTATTTATACCATCGGCGAGTTTGTCCACAAACTCATTGCCTCTATTCTGGCTAATCATATGGCGGGGGTGCTCACCAATTTGGGCAACCATAAACTCAGCTCGGAGCAAGCCCACACCATCTACATTACGAGCCGCCACCCTGTCAGCCAGCTCAGGCTGAGCCAGATTTACATAAACCTTGGTCCTGGTCTTAATTTTCTTTCTGGGAATAGCGGTAGAGACGACTAATTTTTCCTCAGCCACTCTGCCCTCATATATCTTACCCTGTGAGCCATCTACGGTGATTACCTGCCCATTGGTCAGGATAGCTAACGCTCGCTCTGCGCCGACAATACAGGGGACACCTAGCTCTCGGCTGACGATGGCGGCGTGGGCTGTTCTACCCCCACGCTCAGTTACAATAGCCACGGCTCGCTTCATTGCTGGCACAAAGTCAGGGGTAGTCATTTCAGAAACCAGAATGTCACCGCTTTCCACCTTGTCTATTTCAGAGGCGTCATATACTATCTTGACTGGTCCTGATGCCATGCCCGGGCTAGCCGGCACCCCAGATAGAAGCACAGCGGCTTTGATTTCAGGGATGACCTCAGCCACTGCCTCTGCCTTAATAGTAGTTACCGGGCGAGTTTGGACGATAAATATTTTCTTATCCTCTTGCGCCCATTCAATATCTTGGGGGAATTGGTATAAATCTTCTATGTATTTTCCTAGCTTAGCCAGGCTAATTATGTCTTCATCAGCCAACTTTTGTTGAGTTTGCCTTGAAGGTTGGAGCATCACTTTGATATTAGTTTCTCCATCACCGGCGGCTAGATTCCTAATCAGCTGCCACTCTTGTGCGCCAATCTTTTTATTGCTAATTTTTAATCCTTCTTTATCAATAATATAGAGGTCAGGGATTACTTCTCCTGATACCAGGGCTTCACCAAGCCCATAGACAGCCTCAATGATAATCTTACTTCTGTCGCTAGTCATCGGTTCTATAGTAAACATAACCCCAGAAGCCTGAGACTGTACCATTTTCTGGATTGGGACAGCAACGCCAACTTTGAAGTGGTCAAAACCCTGTTGATATCTGTAGAAGATAGCCCTCGGTTTGAACAGGGATGCCCAGCACTCTTGAACGGCAGTTATCACCTCTTTCTCACCCTGGACATTAAGGAATGTGCTTTGCTGACCAGCAAAGGAAGCTTCAGGCAGGTCCTCAGCAGTAGCTGAGGAGCGAACCGCAACCAAGCCCCTACCCATTTTTATATAAGCTTGCTTAATCTCTTCAGCTAATTCTGGTGGCATTTGAGCGTTTAGGATTACTTGCTTAATTTCCTCAGCCACCCGTTGCAATTGTTTACTATCGTTGTAGTCTAGTGGTTTTAGTAGATTACGAATTTTATCGGTGATCTTTGATTTTTGTAGAAAGTCGTAGTAGGCATTAGCGGTTACAATGAAGCCCGGGGGAACCGGTATGTTGGTGTTGGTCATTTCACCTAGATTTGCTCCTTTACCACCAACGAGGGGTATGTCTTTTTTGGTGACCTCATTAAACCAAACTATAGCCTTAACTTCATCCATAATTATGTCTCCTTTTATCTGGAATTTATTGTTTTACTTGTTATTATTATACCATAATAAGGCAATTTAGCTAAATGCTGAGGAGAGTAGGTGGGATAAATAATTCTCCTATTATTTCTAGTTGACAGTGGGGGTGATGTAGAGTAAAATTTGAATATGTTGCTGAGGAAATAGAGGAGGTTTAATCATGATTGAGATGACTATTGACAGCATCCGGGTTAGTCTGATGAATTATCAGCGGGTGGTGATTCTGAAAGAGAAGATGTCAGAGCGCTATCTACCCATTTGGATTGGTCCAGCCGAGGCGGATGCCATAGCTGTAAAGCTACAGGGCGTTGCAGTGCCCAGACCGTTAACTCATGACTTGTTACGCACCGTCATTGATGCTTTGGGAGCTACGGTCAACTCTATAGTCGTCAGCGACCTTAAAAGTGATACCTTTTATGCCAAGATTATTCTTAATGTAGGTGGCGAGCAAATGGAGGTCGACTCTCGTCCTAGCGATGCCCTTGCCCGGGCGGTAAGGGTTGAGACACCTATCTATGCTGAAGAGACAGTTTTAGACAAGGCAGGTATCCTACTAGATAAGGAGACAGGTAAACCTGTTCCACAAGAAAGGGAAGGGGCAAGAGGCAAGGAGATTAACGAAGAAGAGTTGAAGAAGATGTCGGCTTTCTATGATTTCATTAATACCCTTGATTTAGAGGACTTTGATAAGCATAAATCATAACCGAGGCTGAATTGGTGGAAGAGAATCTTATCAAAAAGCTGATGGCTTCAATGAAGTGTGGCGTTTGTGGACACCACTATGATGCAGATAATATTGAAGTCCTTGGGCATGAGGAGAATTTGTGGTTTTTAAAGGTGTTGTGTGTAGCTTGTCATACTCAGTATTTAGCGGCGGCAGTAATTAAGGATGGTAGGGCGCCTGAGGTTATTACCGACCTTACTGAGGCAGAACTGGATAAATTCAGGAGTATGGGTAGACCAACCGCCGATGAAGTGCTGGATATGCACAATTTCTTGAAAGACTTTGATGGAGACTTTTCCCACCTTTTTAATCAAAGTGGGCTTAAAAGATAGCAACATCACTACAAGATACGGTTATTTTTCTATTATCAGTTAAAAAGCCTTAGACCTGAAGGTCTAAGGCTTTTTAGTACCGATTCCCCTTAAAGGCGGGCTTGACCCGGGGCGGGCAGATTTGATATGCTATCCAGGGTTGGAAATATTGAGGCTGGTATGCGCAAGTGGCTGGCGGCACTGGGGCTGACAGGTGTCGGGTTTTTTATTGCTGGTTCCATTATATTGGGTGTAGTTGCTGGACACTGGCTTGATAGTAAACTGAATAGTGAGCCTATTTGGACAATAGTTGGTTTAATTTTGGGAATTGTGGTCGCTTTTTATGGTGTCTATATTATGGTTCGACCTTTCATTGGTAACAAACAAAAGAAGGGGAATAACTAGTGCCTAAACGCGGCTGCCTGGGTTGTTCCTTCCCTGTTTTAATCGGGATTTTTGTCGTTTTTCTGGTACTTATGGTAATTAGCCTACTCAGCGGCGCTCTGGGTAGTAGCTTCTTTGGCGACCTGGGGCTACCTAGCTGGCTTACCGTTCCCAAACCACACCTTCAGCTCCCTGCTGAGGTGGTTTTCCACTTATTTGGCTTTCCCATCACCAATACTATTTTGGCTACTTGGCTTAGTATTATTGTCTTGGTAGGAATAGCCTATGCTGTTACTCACCGGATAAGGCTTATCCCATCCAGGTTACAGAGCCTACTTGAGTTTGCTATTGAATGGATGCTCAATCTTTGCAAGGATGTTGCCGGCGAGAAAAATGGGCGCCGATTCTTCCCGATAGTAACTACTATCTTTCTCTTCGTTTTAATGAATGCCTGGCTGAGTTTATTGCCCGGGTTTGGCTCAATATTTGTTACTGGTGCTGAGGGTGAGCCAGTACATCTACTGCGGGGTGCCAATACTGACATTAATATGCCTTTGGCTCTGGCGCTTATATCTTTTGTCGTTGTTGAATATTTTGGTCTAAGGTCGCGAGGCTTTCGTTACCTGGGAAAGTTTATCAATGTGGGTCAATTTTTTAGGAGTCTAGGTCAGCTATTTAGGGGTAAGCTTAAGGCTGGTCTTAGCGGATTATTCACCGGAGCCATTGATATTTTTGTCGGTATGTTGGAAGCACTGAGCGAATTTGTGCGTATTATCAGCTTTACCTTCCGTCTTTTTGGCAATATGACTGGGGGTGAAATACTGATATTAATGATGCTATTCCTTGCCCCCTGGGTATTAGCCATTCCTTTTTATGGTCTTGAATTGCTGATTGGCTTCGTCCAGGCTCTTATCTTTGGTGGGTTGACTCTAGTATTTGCCACCATTGCCGTTACTCCTCACGAGGGTGAAACAGCTTGAGGAAGAGGTCTTACTACATGCACACTAGCCTATTATAATTAACCAGAAGGAGGATGAAGAATGGATGTAGAAACAATGAAGGTGTTAGCGGCTGGGTTATGTATGGGTTTGGGAGCCATAGGTCCAGGAATTGGCATCGGAATTTTGGGGATGGGTGCCATGCAGGCGTTAGGGCGCAACCCTGAAGCTAGAGGACCGATAATGACCAATATGATATTAGCTATCGCCTTCGCCGAGGCAGTAGCCATTTATGCTCTGGTAGTGGCAGTCGTCCTCATCTTTGTAGCTTAATCTTGGTAGGCAGGAGGAGTTATTTTGGAAGGACTTGGAATTAGTTTACCAACATTGTTAGCTCAAATTATAAACTTTCTTATCTTGTTCGGTCTGCTGTATCTGGTTGCCTATAAGCCGATTATGAGAATGTTTGATGAGCGGTCTAAGAAGATTAAGGAGAGTATGGAGCAGACCGAATATATTAAGGAGCAGGCAGCCCGTGCCGAGGAAGAGGTTAAGAAGCAGCTTGAAGCGGCTAGCAAGGATGGACAGGAAGTAATAGCCAGGGCGGTGAGAACCGGGGAGGAGATTAGACAAAAGGCACAGCAAGAGGCTAGGCCAGAAGCTGAAGCCCTTATCGCCAAAGCACGCCTGGAGATTCACCGAGAGCGGGATGCTGCTATTGACGAGCTGCGTAAGGAGGTTGCTGACTTAACCATACTGGCGGCAGGGAAGGTCATTGACCGCACGCTGGATAAGGAAGCACATCGCCAGCTTATTGATAAGGTGTTGGAAGAGAGCACAACCCTGAAGAAGGATTAGCCTACTGCATTTAGAGGAGTTAGCGTGGCTAATAGCGTTTATGTTAGACGTTATTCACAGGCAGTGTTTAACATTGCCCTGCAGGCAAAGGAATTAAACAGATGGCAGTCTGACCTAAGAAAGATTGCCAGCCTGGTTAAGGATACCGCACTTTTTGTCTTACTCCAAGACCCGGAACTTGATTTTGATAGTAAGGCTAGAGTGCTATCTGAGCGACTGGGTGATTTAAATCCTCAAGCCCTAAAGCTGGTATCTCTGTTAGTGACTAAGGGTAGGTTAGATATGATAGGTGATATTGCTGACGAGTATCAGCGACTATTGGATAATTACCGTGGCATCGAGGGGGCGGAGGTAGCTGAGGTTACCACTGCCATTCCCCTTGATGATGAAGATAGGCTAAGGTTAGCCCAGCGTCTTACCACCATAGTCGGTAAGCCGGTAGTGCTTAAACCCAAAGTAGATTCTAGCTTAATCGGCGGGATTATAATTAGAATA
>JAUWEU010000086.1 GCA_030608125.1 Dehalococcoidia bacterium | reverse complement strand
CCTTGCCTTTGATATAGCTTATGATTTCGAAAAACTCAGGATGTAGGAAGGGCTCGCCTCTTCCACATAAGCTAATATAGGGCTTAAAGGTGTAAATTTGGTCAATAAGCTTTTTAATTAAGCCAAAATCCAGGTGGCTCTTCTCTATATCCGATTGCTGAAAGGGGCACATCTTACAACTTAAGTTGCAGTAATCGGTCACGGCGAGTGTTACCACAGATGGCGGCGCACTGAGTCCATCATCACGAGAGTAACTTCGGCCACGGTTGACATTCCTCCCCCAAAATGGGAGGAAGTAGGCTAAAGCCCCCGGCCTATTTTGCAGAATCTTACATCCAAACCTCAGTCTGGTTTTCCATTGAAGCATAGTTTTTCCTTATTAAAAGACCAAGAAAGTAGCTTTGCCGAGCCTTGTGCCACTGTATCTTGAGGAGGTTAGCCTGTCAAGAGCATGGATAGGCTGACTTTAGCCCTCGCTGCTCTGCTAAGGCTATAAGACGCTCCGCTGATTCCATAGGCACATCCGCATCACCAATCATAGTCTCAGTGCTGGCATCTAAACCATGATAGTCACTGCCGCCGCTGGCAATAAGGTCATATCTTTCGGCTAGATTAATTAATCTATTCCTTTCGTCAGCAGTATAGCCATCGTAGTAGGCTTCAATGCCTACTAAACCGGCTGCTTTCAACTGGCTAACCATTATCTCCGGGTCACTGACAGTTAACGGGTGTGCCAGTACCGGCAACCCGTTAGCCTTAAGTATCAGTTCTACCGCCTCTACCGGGGTCATCTTTTCCCGGTCAACATAGGCAGGTCCATCCCGGCTTATATACTTGGTAAATGCCTCCTTAATTGAGGCTATATAACCCTTCTCTAACATAGCCTGAGCAATGTGAGGACGACCCATAGAACTACTACCGGCTATTTCTTGGACTCGCTGCCACTCAATATGGATACCCAAAGCTCTCAATTTAGAAATCATCCCTTGAGCCCGTTCTCGCCGGGAGTGGCGCATCCTTTCCAGCCTGGCTGCGAATTCCGGGTCAGTATAATCTATAAAGTAGCCCAGAACGTGAGCTTCACCATTGGGGACATCAGTGCTAATCTCAACGCAGGGTATGACTTTTAGCCGAGGGAAGGCTTTGGTAGCAGCTAGGGCGGGAATAATACCATCCACAGTGTCATGGTCAGCAAGGCTAATAACGGTTAACCCCCTCTCCACTGATTTACCGACGACCTCTGCCGGGCTAAGTCGCCCATCAGAGGCAGTGGAGTGTATATGGAGGTCTACCCCAGACATTACTACCCCACTTCCTTATAGATTCGCTCAATGCTTATTCCCCTGCCACTCTTGTCATCTATCTTGACTAGGATGGCACTAAACATTGTCTTGCCCTTTCCTACAGATAAATGATGAGGTATTATAGTCATGAAGCGGCGGATTACCTCCTCGGTGTCATCACCTATAATTGAATCAATAGGTCCAGTCATGCCAATATCGGTAACATAGGCAGTGCCCCCGGGGAGCAACTGGGCATCAATAGTGCCCACATGAGTGTGAGTGCCGAGCACAGCACTGACTCGACCGTCTAGGTAGCGTCCCATTGCCACCTTCTCTGATGTTGCCTCGGCGTGGAAATCAACAATAATAACTGGTGGCTTGGGATTAAGCTCAGCCAGTAGTTTATCCATAGCTCTGAACGGGCAATCAAAGTTGCTCATAAAGGTTCTCCCTATTAAATTAACTACTGCGGTCTGACCATTGACTATATAGCCTCTACCAGGCACCCCCGGAGGGTAATTTAATGGACGCAGAATAGGCATTTCACTATCAAGGTATGGAATAATCTCCTTCTGAGCCCATATGTGGTTGCCTGAAGTCAACACATCAACGCCAGCATTGAGCAGTTCCTTGGCTGTGGTTGAAGTTAGACCTAAACCACCGGCAACATTCTCACCATTGGCAATAACCAAATCCAATCTGTATTGCTGGCGCAGGCTCGGCAAAAGCTCGTTTACTGCTTGCCTACCCGGTCTGCCAATTATGTCTCCCACGGCTAATATTAACACTAGCTCTTCCTACTTGGCATAGTCTGTAGCTCTTGTCTCCCTGAGCACAGTAACCTTTATTTGCCCTGGATAATCCAGGCCTTCTTCTATCTTCTTAACGATATCTCGGGCAAGCCTCATTGCCCCCAAATCATCAATCTCTTCTGGTTTGACTAAAATGCGGATTTCACGACCGGCTTGAATAGCAAACGACTTTTCCACTCCCTTAAAACCATCGGCTATATCTTCTAGTGCTTTCAGCCGCTTGATGTAGCTCTCCAGCGACTCGCGCCTTGCCCCTGGTCTGGCACTGCTGATGGCATCAGCTGCTGAGATGATATAGCCCCATACGCTGGTAGTATCAGTCTCAAAGTGGTGTTCAGCAATGCCCTGAACCACATCAGGAGATTTGTCCCATTGCTTAACCAGGTCAGCCCCGATGGCAGCGTGGGTGCCTTCCACCTCGCGGTCTACCGCCTTACCAATGTCATGAAGCAGCCCAGCTTTCTTGGCTACAGCAACATTGGCTCCCAGCTCTGAAGCAATCATACCAGCTAGATATGAAACCTCAATGCTATGTCCCAGGACATTCTGCCCGTAGCTAGTGCGATACTTAAGACGACCAAGTAACCTAATCAACTCAGGGCGTAAGCTGTGCACCCCTACTTGGTATGCTGCCTGTTCTCCAGCACTATGGATAGTGGCATCCACTTCCTCCTTGGTCTTGGCTACCACTTCTTCAATACGAGCTGGATGGATGCGACCATCAAGGATAAGCTTGGTTAAAGCCAGGCGAGCCACTTCACGCCGCACCGGGTCAAAACTAGACAGGGTTACCGCCTCAGGGGTATCGTCAATGATTAGGTCAACGCCAGTAGCCTGCTCCAGAGCTCTAATATTACGACCCTCTCGCCCAATAAGCCTCCCCTTCATCTCATCGTTAGGCAGGGGGACAGCAGCCACAGTGGTCTCAGATACAACCTCAGAGGCGCAACGCTGGATAGTTTGGGACAAGACCTCCTGGGCTCTCTTATCGCTTTCCTCTTTTAACTTGATTTCCCACTCCCGAAGGCGCCGAGAGGCTTCCCCTTGTATCTCAACCTCCATAGTTTCAAGCAGTGTTTGCTTCGCCTCGGCACTGGACATGCTCGAAATCAGCTCTAGTTGCTTTAACTGCCTACCTCTAACCTCTCCAAGCTGAGCGCGGATGGACTCAGTCTCCTTTTCTTTATTAGTCAGATTATGCTCGCGATGTTCCACACCCTCTAATTTACGCTCCAGGGTCTCCGTCTTCTGAGTCAGCCGGCCTTCCTGGCGCTGTAGTTCAGAGCGCCGTTCACGATACTCTGCCTCACCTGCTGACTTGACTTTCTCCGCCTCCGCC
>JAUWEU010000055.1 GCA_030608125.1 Dehalococcoidia bacterium | reverse complement strand
AATAAGAACATCCCTGAAGATGAAATCTTAAAAACTGCTGCCGCTGCCTTTGACAGCGGCTGGACAAGCCTTAAGCTATACTTCATGATTGGTTTACCCACCGAAACCACTAATGATATAGAGGGGATTATCCAGCTAGTAACTAGAATTCGCTCACTAGGCAGGAAGGCTAAAGGGAAAAGACCTCAACTAAGAATTAGCCTATCAACCTTTGTGCCTAAGCCACATACACCCTTCCAGTGGGTAGCCCAGGAAAGTGAGCAGCAGCTAAAGGCTAAGCATGAAATTCTAAAGCTAGGATTACGCCAAAAAGGGGTCAGGCTATCATGGCAAGAGCCTAAGGTCAGCCTGCTTGAGGCAGCATTGTCACGAGGCGATAGACGATTAGGTAAGGTTATCTATCGTGCCTGGCAACTAGGCTGCACCTTTGACGCCTGGGGTGAGCACTTTAATTATGAAAATTGGCTTCGCGCCTTTGATGAAGCTGGGCTTCAGCCCAGCTTCTATGCCCAGCGGGAGCGTCCTTTAGACGAGCTTCTACCCTGGGCTCATATTGATGTGGGAGTAACCATAGATTTCCTAAAGCGAGAATATCAGCGTGCCCTGGAAGATAGGGAAACCCCTGACTGCCATTACCAAGCTTGTAATGCCTGTGGACTAGAGCGCTGGCAACCCCAGTGCCAGCAAAAGTATCAGGGGCTCAGTCAAAGCAAGCGATAGCCACTACCTTGTCACCATGTCTAAGCCTCATCAGCCTCACCCCCTGGGTGCTCCTGCCCTGGATGGTAATACCCTGTCTCAGGTCTTTCTCCTTAACCGGGGTGTGGATGACAATCCCATCAGCCGATATAATCATTAGCTGTTGAGCCAGAGAAACCAGTCTGGCAGCAGCCAAGTTTCCTGTTTTCCCAACCAGGTTGAAAGTCCTGACCCCGCTACCGGCACGGTGTTGCTGGGGATAATCGCCAACCGGAGTGAGCTTGCCGAACCCCCCGGTAGTAATTACTAAAAGGAAAGCATCAGGAAAGACAACATCCATACTAACCACCTGGTCATCAGGTGCCAAGCGGATACCACGCACCCCGCCACTGGTTCGGGAAGTAGCTCTTAACTCGGAAACAGCGAACCTAATTGCCTGCCCTTTCTGAGTTACTAATATGACATCGTCCTGGTCAGTAGCTAAACGTGCTGCCACCAGCTCGTCCCCTGGTTCTAAATATATGGCAATAAGTCCGCTACTCCGCACTGCGGTAAAGCTGTCTATAGCCGTCTTTTTTATCTCGCCACAGCGTGTAGCCATCAATAGATAGGCACCTGGCTTAAAATCAGCCAGGGCTACCATAGCCGTAACTGTCTCCCCATCAGCAACAGGGAAGAGATTAATTACCGCTATCCCTTTAGCCGTGCGGGAGCTATCAGGTGGGATTTCATAGCACTTAAGACGAAAAACCTTGCCCCGGTTGGTGAAGAAGAGCAGGTTATCATGGGTATCAGCCACCGCCATGAGCCTTACCGCATCTTCTTCCCTGGTTACCATACCGATAATACCCTTACCACCACGATGTTGTGGCGTGTAAGCACGAGAGGGTACCCTCTTGATAAATCCCCTATCACTGAGAGTTACCGCCACTCTTTGGTGGGGAATAAGGTCTTCCTCCCGAAATTCCACCACCTCTTCCTCACTTATCTGGGTCCGCCGTGGGTCGCCATATTTAGTCTTCAGTTCCTCCACCTCTTCCTTTATCAGGAGAAGTATTCTTCTGGGGTTAGCCAGAAGGTCTTCTAGA
This sequence comes from Dehalococcoidia bacterium, assembly GCA_030608125.1. The sequence continues at coordinate 3,751 of JAUWEU010000055.1, read as the reverse complement.
TAGGCAACTTTTTTAACTACCTCGGCATACTCATCAACTATCCGGCGCCGTTCTAGGTTAGCCAACCGGCGTAACTGCATATCAAGAATGGCTTGTGCCTGAATCTGGGATAAGCCAAAGCCAGCCATAAGGTTCTGGCGAGCTATCTCGGCAGTTTCTGATTTTCGGATAGTAGCAATCACCCTGTCTATATGGTCTAAAGCGATTTGAAGCCCTTCCAGGATGTGAGCCCTTGCCTTAGCCTCTTTCAGCTCAAACCGAGAGCGCCGGGTGATAACCTCACTGCGGAAATCTATATAATACTGAAGCGCCTCTTTAAGGCTAATTACTCGGGGCTGACCATCAACTAAAGCCAGCATGTTAACGAAGAAGGCTGACTGCATTGAGGTATATTTATACAGGTTGTTCAACACCCGCTGCGGTTGAGCTTCTCTCCTTAGCTCAATGACAATACGCATACCCTGGCGGTCTGACTCATCACGCAGTTCACTGATGCCCCCAATCCTCTTATCCTTGACCAGCTCAGCTATTCTCTCCACCAGGGCTGCCTTATTCGTCAGATAAGGAAGCTCAGTAACCACTATTTGACGACGTCCAGACCCGGGAATGTCTCCAAGATAAGCCTTAGCCCGAACTACTACCTTGCCATGCCCAGTAGCATAGGCGCTCTTAATCCCCTCCTGTCCGAGGATGATGCCAGCGGTAGGAAAATCGGGTCCCTTAATAAATTGGGTAAGGTCATCAATTGTGGCTTCAGGATTATCAATGAGATAAGAGATGGCATCACACACCTCCCCTAGATTATGAGGGGGAATATTGGTAGCCATCCCCACTGCAATCCCAGAGCCGCCATTAACCAGTAAATTAGGTAACCGGGTGGGTAGAACCAAAGGTTCCTTAAGGCTATCGTCAAAGTTGGGCATAAAGTCGACGGTATCCTTATCAATGTCAACTAGCATCTGCTCAGAAACGGGAGCTAGGCGTGCCTCAGTATAACGCATAGCGGCTGGGGGGTCATTATCCATACTGCCAAAATTGCCCTGCCCGTCAATTAAGACATATCGCATAGAGAAATCCTGTGCCATGCGCACCATCGCCTCATAAACAGAGGCATCACCATGAGGATGGTATTTACCCAACACCTCACCAACAATACGAGCGCTCTTCTTATGGGGACTGGTATGATTTAACCCCAGCCCATCCATAGCATAAAGGATACGACGGTGTACTGGCTTTAATCCATCCCGGACATCAGGTAAGGCACGGGAAACGATGACACTCATCGCATAGTCCAGGTAAGAGCTTCTCATCTCATCTTCTATATTTACTGATTTTACATTTCCCAAAACCATATTTGATTGAACCCCCTACTCCTCATTATCAACCTTATCATCAATGTCAAGAAACTCCTCGGGCAATAATTCTGGGCTCCCCTCACCTATTATGGTATAGCCTGGCTCTTCCACTAACTCCTGCTCATACTCTAACTCACGCCTAAATATTCTATCACCAATATAAGACCGAAGACCCTCCAAATGCTTTGAAGGGAAGGAAAGTCGTCCGGCTTGACTGGGCGCCTGATATACCTCTCTAATAATGACAGTCACCCTGTCTTCGGCTGAGATGACGATAGCCGCTGTATACTGATTGCCCCCCTCCATTAATTTAATAAGTCGCTGCCCATGCTTGGGCTCGACTTGCCCTAAATACTCCCCACGCCCATTTTCCACTATTAAACTAGCCCCGGCTATCCTCAAATTTACTTTATCACCAGCACTCATTCTGACCAGTGTCTCCCGTGGTGCCAGATGATAAAGAGTAACTACCCCTGCCTTGCCTATTTCCTCAATAAAATGCTGCGGTTCAGCCTTATGAGAATCACCCTGTGAGCTGGTCGCTGCCTCCCCTAAATAGGCTAAACGGTGAAGGTTCTTTCTGGCAATGGTATTATAAGGGTCAAGTTCTTTAGCTCGGCTATAGGCTTCTCTCGCCCGGGAATACTCCCCCAGCTCCATATAGGCTCTACCCAACCGATTATAGGCATCAACATCATTAGGGAAGCTGTCTATTATATTCTTATTGACCACCACCGCCTCCCGCCACTGTCCCTGCAAGGCTAAGGCTATTGCCTGTTTACTGCGCTGGCGTCTTAGTCTTACCTGCTCCTCTTCCTGATATGCCATCTTCCACCTCCTGCCAGTCTATTCGGCTATTTCTAACTCAAACGCACGATGTAAGGCACGAACTGCACCCTCAACCCTAGCCTCATCAATGATACAGGTTATCCTTATCTCCGAGGTAGTAATTAGCTGGATATTAATGCCCTGTTCACTGAACACCTCAAACATCCTAGCTGCGTAGCCAGGGGTATTCTGCATCCCGGTGCCGATAATACTAACCTTGCCCAGCTTGGAATCACTAACGCACTCCCTGGCTCCAATTGACTCGGCTATAGGTTTTACTACCTCCATTGCCCTCGCCAACTGGCTTTCGGCCACGGTAAAGGTTAAATCAGTAATATTATCAATACTGGCGTTCTGAACAATGGTATCTATACTAATATCTGCCTGGGATAGAGGCTGAAAGATAGATGCGGCAATGCCGGGATGGTCAGGAACACCAACCACCGTTATCTTAGCCACATCAAGGTCGTGAGCTATACTCCTTACTTTGTTTCGCACTTCCATAGACACCCCTCCGTGAATTAATGTACCCGGACTATCATTGAAGCTGGAGGCTACCAGAATAGGGATATTAAATAGCTCCCCCAGCTCAACCGCCCGGGGGTGCACCACCCTAGCCCCATAGCTTGCCAGCTCCAGCATCTCCTCATAGCCAATCTCAGATAGCTGTTGAGCTTCAGGGATAAGACTGGGGTCAGCGGTATAAACACCGTCAACATCAGTATATATCTGGCATATCTCTGCCCCCAGGCTAGCCGCCAGAGCCACTGCCGTGGTATCAGAGCCACCCCTCCCCAGGGTAGTTATATCCATCTCCTCAGTAATCCCCTGAAAACCAGCCACAATGACAATATTCCCCTTCTCCAGCTCCTTAACCACTCGTCTAGATTCAATTCTCTGAATCCGAGCCCGGCTGTAGGTAGCATCAGTCCTAATCCCTGCCTGGGCACCGGTGAGGCTAATTGCCTCATAACCCATACTCTTGAGCGCCATTGCCAGCAAGGTGCTAGAAACAATCTCACCAGTGGAGAGCAAAAGGTCAAGCTCCCTCCTGTCAGGCTGCCTAGAAACCTGACGAGCCAGCTTAATTAGCTCGTCAGTGGTATTTCCCATAGCCGATACCACTACCACCACCTGACTACCCTTATCCTTCGTCTGGACTATGTGCTGAGCCACACTCTTTATCCGCTCAGCATCCACCACCGACGAACCACCATACTTTTGCACAATTAGCGCCATATCTAATCCTCTATCAGCCTACCCATAATATTACACCCTTGTTCAATAAACAAGCCAGTGCTTTTTGCTTCAGCCTCGGTGAATCTACTGGCTCCGTTAGCGGTAAATCCTGCTCCCCATAGCAGAAAAGGAACTGGTTCATCAGTATGAGTCTGAATCTTAATCGGTGTTGGGTGGTCAGGCATAATTAGCATCCGAAGAGTCTTAGGTCGCCAATTACGGAGTTGGCTTAACACCTCTGCATCCACCCTCTGGATAGCCTCTATTTTATCATCAATGGAGCCGGCATGACCAGCCTCATCCGGCGCCTCAATGTGGATAACCACCAA
>JAUWEU010000078.1 GCA_030608125.1 Dehalococcoidia bacterium | reverse complement strand
AAGTCAAGAGGGCTGCTCTTCCGCAGTGAGAGGATTAGGCATACCTATCCCTTCTGCTGGCGCTGTGAGGCGCCTCTTCTATACTATGCCAAGCAGACCTGGTATATCAGGACAACAGCGGTAAAAGAAAGTCTTATTGCTGGAAATAATGAGATAAGCTGGTATCCAGAGTATATCAAGTATGGGCGGTTTGGTGACTGGCTGGAGAATAATGTTGACTGGGCATTCTCTCGGGAGAGGTATTGGGGAACTCCGCTAAATATATGGTGTTGTGAATCATGTGGCGGGTATGAGTGTGTAGGCAGTGTGGAGGATTTGAAGGAGAAGGCTGGGTTTACTGGACTAAAAGAGCCATTTGATTTGCATAGACCCTATGTAGATGAATTGACCTTTGATTGCTCTCAGTGTGGGGCAAGAATGAGGCGAGTGCCAGAGGTAATTGACTGCTGGTTTGATTCGGGAGCCATGCCATTAGCCCAGTGGCACTATCCTTTTGAGAATGAGAACTTATTTGAGGACGGGCGGTTTCCCGCCGATTACATTTGTGAGGCGGTGGACCAGACTCGTGGCTGGTTTTATAGTTTGCACGCTATATCTACCTTGCTATTTAATCGTCCCTGTTTCAAGAATGTTATCTGCCTGGGGCACATCCTTGATGCTAAAGGGGAGAAGATGAGCAAGGCTAAGGGGAATGTGATTGAGCCGTGGGCGATAATTAATAAATATGGGGCTGATGCTCTACGCTGGTATTGTCTTACTGCTACACCACCGGGCAATGTGCGCCGCTTTTCCGAGGATACAGTGGCTGAGGTAACCCGACGGTTCTTACTCACCCTGTGGAATGTCTATTCCTTTTTTGTTACCTATGCTAATATAGACCACTTTACCCCTGATGCTGAAGTGACCTTATCATATCAATCAGAGCTTGATAAGTGGATTATCTCGGAGCTTAATCAGCTTATAGTAGATGTTGACTCGGCGCTGGAGGCTTATAATCCAACTGAGGCGGGGAGGAGGATAGAAAGCTTTGTCAATGACCTATCTAACTGGTATGTGCGTCGGAGTCGTCGGCGGTTCTGGAAGAGTGAGAGTGATGCTGATAAGCTGTCGGCATACACTACACTTTATGAGTGTCTGGTTACGCTGTCAAAGCTGCTGGCTCCATTTATTCCATTCCTGGCTGAGGAGCTATACCAAAACCTGGTCTTAGGAGTATTTTCTGAGGCTCCCGACAGCGTGCACCTAGCTGATTTTCCGGTGGCTGATGTAACTAGAATTGATAAGCGGTTGGCTGCTGATACCAAATTAGTAATGAAGATATCAAGTTTGGGTCGGGCGGCTCGGAGCCGGGCAGGTATTAAGGTGCGCCAGCCTCTGGCTGAGGTCATTGTTAAAGTGGGGTCTAGCCGAGATTGGCAAAGCTTGCAGTGTTTGATGCCTCAGGTATTGGATGAGCTTAATGTAAAAGGTTTGGAATTTGTTGACAATATGGTGGAGCTTGATAAACCGGGTTATGTGGTTAGCTCGGAGGGAGGTTACGCCGTAGCCGTCCCGGCTGAGATTTCTCCTGAGCTGGCTAGAGAGGGGATGGCACGGGAGATAGTGCATCGATTACAGACAATGCGCCGCTCGGCTGGATTTGATATTGCTGATTATATTGCTACCTATTATCAAGGTGGGGATTATGTCAGGCAGGTAATAAAAGATTTTGCTGACTATATTAAACAAGAAACACTATCCCGGCAGCTTGGTGAAGGGATTCCTGAAGAGGGCGTCTTTAGTGAAAGCTATAAACTGGGTGGCTATGACATATTATTGGGAGTGAAGAGACTAGGCTGAATTAGGGTGGTGGACTCTCGATAAGTGTAGCGTACGTAGTGTTCTTAGTATTGCCCCGCCAATAGGTTATTTTTATCCTTTGCCCAATTTGATAGGAGTGTAGCACTTGGACTAATTCACCGGCGGTAGTAATTTCTTTATCTTCAAAGCTAACAATAACATCATCCATCTCTAATCCGGCTTCATCGGCTGGGCTGCCAGCAACTGCTTCGTGGACAAATGCTCCCTTATCAACGGGCAAGTCATACTTGCGTTGTAGATATTGGTTTACGGTAGAGACCCTAACCCCAAGCCAGGGGCGAATCACATAGCCATTTTGAACTAACTCCTCAATAATCGGCATTGCCACCTTGCTACTTATTGCCCAGCCCATACCCTCCACTCCAACCATAGCAATTTTAACGCTGGTGATGCCGACTACCTCTCCCCTTATATTTACCAGCGGACCTCCACTGTTGCCTGGATTGATGGCAGCATCAGTTTGAATAAGGTCATATAGTGTTTGCCCTGAGGCTACTGGTAAAGAAACCCCTAAGCAACTAACAATCCCTTTGGTAGCACTTATCCCCAGCCCTAATGAATTGCCGATAGCTACTATCCAATCACCGACCCTAAGCTCAGAAGAATCTCCTATATTAGCTGGCGGTAGATTTTGGGCATTAATCTTGACCACAGCTAAATCAGTAAGAGGGTCAACGCAGACTGCTTCTGCAGGGAAGGTTTCGCCATTAGCCAGAGTTATGGTGATAGTCTCGGCTCCTTCGACCATATGATTATTGGTTACGATAATCCCATCTTCGTCTATAATCCATCCTGAGCCAGCGCTTTCCTGGGGTCGGTTGAAAATGTCGTAGGTTATAGTGTTGATAGCTACCACCGATGGCTTAACTGTAGCCACTACATCGGCAATATTAGGTAATACTGGGGCATCACTTTCTATAATGGGTAGCGTCCAGTCAGGGTCAATTGGGGTAGTAGTATGGGAGGCTGGTGGGCTTGGCGGTGGCAAGAAATCTATGTCGGGCAGCAGGTGGCAACCAGCGCCCAGTGTAAGGGATAAGATTAGGATGAGGGAAACAACTAAGTATTTTATATTTGCCCTTTTCATAGCTGACTCTATTGTAGCACTTGGGCAAAATTAGAGCAAAGATAAAGGGGCCAGGTATGACCCCAGCCCCTCATCTCGCTATTTACTTATGCTGTAGGTACCTTCGGCAGTTCGAGCTGTGCCTTCCTTACTTCTTCCTCAGGATAGGCATAATCCTCAAGCTGCCCCGAGAGGTACTTCTCATAGGCAGCCAGGTCAAAATGCCCGTGCCCGCTATGGGCTATCAGAATAGTCTTTGATTCACCTGATTCTTTGCACTTGAGGGCTTCATCAATAGCCACCTTGACATTATGGCATGGTTCAGGACCGCTGATAATACCCTCAATGCGGGCAAACTGTACCCCGGCCTCAAAGGCGGCAGTTTGAGGCACAGCCACAGCCTCAACCAAGCCTAGTTTATGGAGGTGGCATATAGTAGGTGCCATCCCATGATAGCGTAGTCCCCCGGCATGGATTGGCGGCGGGATAAAGCCGTGCCCCAGGGTATACATCTTGATCAGGGGAGTCATCCCGGACAGGTCACCAAAATCATAGGCATAAAGTCCCTTGGTCACACTAGGACAGCTTTCCGGCTCACAACAGATGACGCGCATGTCTGGCTTCTTCCCGCTAATCTTATCCCGAATCCAGGGGAAGAATTGCCCGGCGAAGTTTGAGCCGCCACCGATACAGCCGACAATAATATCAGGGTAGGCGTCGGCCATCTCCATTTGCTTCCGGCATTCCTCCCCGACGATGGTTTGATGAAGCAGGACATGGTTAAGCACACTGCCAATCGAATATTTATAGTCTGGATGGTCTATCATATAATCTACTGCCTCGCTAATAGCCAGACCTAAACTACCGGGACAATCGGGCCATTTTTCCAGCATAGCTCGCCCTGACTTGGTCTCCGGGCTGGGGCTAGGGACACAGTTAGCTCCCCAGGTCTCCATGGCGATGCGCCGATAGGGCTTCTGGTCATAGCTAATCCTGACCATAAACACCTTGATCTCTAGACCGAAGAATGCCCCAGCCAAACTTAGAGCACTGCCCCACTGCCCAGCACCGGTCTCAGTACATAAGCCCTTGAGCCCTTGTTTCTTGGCATAGTATGCCTGAGCGGTAGCGGTATTGGGCTTGTGGCTCCCCGCCTGGTTTGTCCCTTCATATTTATAGAAAATCTTGGCTGGTGTATCCAAGGCTTTCTCCAGCCGATATGCCCGATGCAAAACTGTCGGTCTCCAGGTGCGGTAAATCGCCTGCAGTTCCTCAGGGATTTCAATCCAGCGGTCT
>JAUWEU010000068.1 GCA_030608125.1 Dehalococcoidia bacterium | reverse complement strand
TTAGACTGACGGACTCAAGTAAGCTGAACTCCTCTGATGTATTGTTTGTATTTTCTGCTATGTGGTATAATATGTATAAAATTTTTAGGAGAACGAATGGTATCTAAAAGGGTGTCTAATAAACCGGTAACAGCAGAAGATACACAGTTGCGTGATTATGAACTGGTATTAATTATCAATCCAGAGGTTGTGGATGAGGCTCTTGATACTACAATAGATAATGTGAACAAGCTTATTACAGAAAAGGGTGGAACTATTTCCAACGCAGAACGATGGGGCAAAAGAAAGCTAGCCTATCCTATAGAACATTTTGTGGAGGGTAATTATGTGCTGACACAGTTCAAATTGAAGCCTGTATTAAGCAAAGAGCTCGAAGCGAACCTGCAAACTTCCGAGGAGATTCTACGGCATCTACTGGTAAAACTGAGCAGTTAATGAGAGGGGAGAAAGGAGTTTTGAGACAATGGCAAGCCTAAATAAAGTGATGATTATTGGTAATCTCGGGAGCGAACCTGAAATGCGCTTCACCCCTAATGGCAATCCGGTAACCTCATTTCGTGTTGCCACTAATCGGGTATATACTACTGCCGAGGGTGAGCGTAGAGAAGAAACAGAGTGGTTTACTGTGGTTGCCTGGAACAAGCTAGCTGAGCAATGCAATCAGTTTTTAACTAAGGGTCGGCTTATCTACGCTGAGGGGAGGCTACATACACGCACCTGGGAGGGACAGGATGGGCAAAAGCATTACCGAACCGAAATAATAGCCAACAGGGTAACATTTCTTGATAGGCAAGCAGTGGCTCCCTTACCTGAGGAGAAGATTGAGGAAGCTGGTGAACTTGAACCGGAGGACATTCCATTTTAAGGGGAGCTACAATTTAGTAAATTTGGTTAGAAGTAGGGGGTCTTATTACGAATGGCTAAGCCGAAATCGACAAATGCGCCAATGAAGAGGAGAAATGAGAGAAGATATGTACCAAAGCGTAAGTTTTGTTTCTTTTGCACTAATAAGGTCGTGGCGATAGACTATAAAGACCCGGCGAAATTGCGCAGCTACATAGCAAGTGGAGGAAAGATTGAGCCCCGTCGTAAAACGGGCATTTGCGCTAAACATCAGCGTACCTTGGCAACTGCTATAAAAAGAGCACGGCATCTAGCCCTGCTACCATATGTGGAAGCTCATGTCCGAAAGACAGGAGGCGTGGGCATACGCGATTAATTTGATGGTTGAGCGGCTACACTGCCACCGTGAAGCCATTGGTTATATAGGCTTGTTAGCTATTACTGTTGCCTAAAATAGACATCTCTGAATTGCATACCGGAAGGGGCTGGGCATATCCATTGCCACTTCCTCTTTACCATATCGCCTCTTTCTACGCCTATCTCCAGTAATGGTAGCATACCCCTCATTACCTACCAAATGCTTGCCCACGCAAAATAAAATGTTACCTCACCCATGTATCTCCCTGACATTAGTCATTCGTTTATCACTTCCCTAATTACCCGGTATTTGCAAACTTTCCTGACACCCATCTCCCTTGTCTCACTTTACCCTACATTTATTTTCCTGCCAAAAGCCTAACTATAACATAGCGGTGACAGAATCATTTTGCCCTAAAATATACGTACAGAAGATAGGCACAGGGGTTGACAAATGGCATATTTACTGCTATAATATAGCCACTTGACATTATAGTAGGCACTATTATGATAGTAAAAACGAGGATTTTTGGATTATGCCCTGGGAAATACAAAAACTTATCTGAGTTAGCCCAGGCTATGGAAATATCGGTGAGCCAAGTTTACCGGGTGCGAGAAGGCAAGCGCAATATCAATCAAAAATTCCTCATCGGGGCAATAAAAGCCTTCCCTGGACACAAGCTTGATGACCTTTTTTATCTTGCCCCTAAGTTGCCAACTGTCACCAATAACCATCAGCGTTCAGCCAGGCAAGCCGCAAGAGAAAAGCGGAGCATGCGTCCAGCGTTGAAAAGTTTTATCTCAGCCGTTGAGGAATTGCCAGCACCTTACTGAACTACAATAGTGCCACCGTAGACTAATAGAGGCGAATAAGATTCCGTGTCATATAGAAGTTCAGTGAAGTAGCTTTACAGCAAAGAGCCCCGCCTTAAAGCTGAGTTTCCCCTAGCTCAATCTTGCGTAGTTCATCCATACTCTCCAGATAATCAATGTAAAGCACCCCGTTTAAGTGGTCTATCTCGTGCTCCAGGGCTTGAGCTAGAAGGTCATTTGCCTTAATTCGTATCTCCTTCCCGTTTTGGTCATGCCCCTTAACCTTAACTGATATGGCACGCTTAATCTGCCCGACATAACCAGGAATACTGAGGCAACCTTCCTCTACCAGGCGTTCCCCGGTTCTCCGCACTATCTCAGGATTAATCAAAGCTATATCTTCTTCATCGGGTATGCCAATAACAAACACCCGTAAGGAAACACCTACCTGCGGTGCCGCTAATCCTACCCGCCCGGGAACAGCGTGCATTGTCTCAATCATATCGTTTATTAGCTTCTGGATTGAGCTATCAATAATCCTGACGCGCTTTGCTTTCTGCCTCAATACTGGCTCAGGAAGAATCCGAATAGGAATAACAGCCATCTTATCACCCGCAGAATTATAGTCAACTAAAGCTAAAATGTAAACCTTATTTCAGCCCCATAGGGCCAATATCCACTGTCCAGCCCTGAGGGATAGGTATTGGCGATAGAAAAGCAGAGAGTTCAGAGCCACGAAGTATTATTTGCCACCGATACCTTCCCCGCAGCCTATGAATAAAGGCTGGGGCAGGACCAATTAGACCGAGGTCAGCTATTCCCCTTGAGTCTCTTTCTTTAATGAGCAAGCGCTTCATTCTTTCTGCTTCCCGCTGGCAAAGAGCCTCATTAGTATGGCTATAAACAAGGCTAGCTAGTTGACTGAAAGGAGGATTATGAAGCTGGCGGCGATAGGTGATTTCCTGATTATAGAAAAGGGCATAGTCGTGTTTAGCTGCCGCCTTGATAGCATAATGCTCCGGAGAATAGGTCTGAATGATAACCTGCCCGCCTAAAATGCCACGCCCGGTCCTCCCTGCCACCTGAGAGAGAAGCTGAAAAGTCCTCTCCCCAGCCCGGAAGTCAGGCAGGTTTAAACCGGTATCAGCACAAACCACTCCCACCAGGGTAACCAGGGGTAAATCCAATCCCTTGGCAATCATTTGAGTACCAATAAGAATATCAGCCTCATGAGTACGGAACTTGCCTAATATTTCCTCATGCGAATACTTCCTGTGGGTGACATCACTATCCCACCGCAGTAGCCTGGCTTGGGGGAAAGTAAAACTCGTTTCTTGCTCCAACTTCTGGGTGCCAATACCTAAAAACTTTATTCGGCGGCTCAAGCACTGAGGACAAATCTGAGGCACTGATGTTCTGTAGTTACACTGATGGCAGACTAAAACATCTTGAGCCAGGTGATAGGTAAGGGCAACCTCGCAGCGCTTACAGCGGAGGACAAAGCCGCAACTCCGACATTGAATGAAGGTAGCCGCTCCTCGTCGATTAAGAAATAGAATCACCTGCTCACCATTTGTCACCGCTTTAGCCGTAGCCCGTGACAAAGAGCGACTAAACAGGCTTCTATTTCCCGCCTTGAGCTCTTGTCTTAAATCTATTACTTCAACCTGGGGGAGGAGTGTGCCTTCACTGGGGGTAACCCTCTCCGGAAGCTCAAGGAGGCGATAATCTCCTATTTGAGCGTGGTAAAAAGTCTCCACATCTGGGGTAGCACTGCCCAGAATAACCGCCGCCCCGGTTGACTCAGCCAGCCTTATAGCCACATCACGGGCGTGGTAGCGAGGTGATTTATCGTGCTGCTTATAGGTCCATTCATGCTCTTCATCAACAACGATAAGACCCAAGTCAGGTTGAGGAGCAAAAATGGCACTCCTAGAACCGATAACTACATCAAATTCTCCGTCTCTTATTCGCTGCCACTCATCAAATTGTTCACCCAAGGAGAGCTTACTGTGAAGGACAGCTACTTTGTGGGGAAAGCGCGAGGCAAATCGCTCTATGGTCTGGGGAGTAAGGGCAATCTCTGGAACTAAAACAATGCCTCGCTTACCTAGCCTCACTGCCTCAGCCAGAGCCTGGAGGTAAATTTCTGTCTTGCCACTCCCGGTAACCCCATAAAGCAAAAAAATGGTTGGTGAAGGATGACCCTTCGCCGCCGGCATTAGACTTGATTGGACAGAGTTGAAGGCTGATTTTTGGGCGGTGGTAAGGGTTAGCCGATAAGACGGAGTAATGCCCTCATAGGAAATTGGTTCGCGTTTTACTTCAATTGGCTCAATGTTGGCTAAACCCTTACTGACTAAGGCATCGGCTACCGCTTTATCACAGTTGACCCTCTGCCTGGCTTCCGCCAGGGGCACCGGTTCGGACTGCTGAGCCAAGAAATCAAGGAGAGCCGCCTGTCTAGTAGCCCTTTTCCCACGCAGTCTAGCTGCCTCCTGCCGAGCTTCACTAGCCTCCACCGCCAGACGCAGGTAAGGCACCCTCTTTGGTTTTACCTTAATTGGCTCTAGCTCATAACTTCTCACCACTAAGCCTCGTTCCACTAGTTGCGAGACGATAGTCTGAGCCTTTTTCTTGCCTAAAGTCTTCTCCAGCTGCCTCAGGCTTACCTTGCCTTGTCTCTGAACTAATTCAAGAACATCCTTCTGTCTCGGGGTAAGAGAGGATATATCTCGTTCATGGGGAGTTGAGGAACTAGATATAAAAGTAACTGCCTTGCGCTCAAATCCCGGCGGTAGCATTAACGCCACCGCATCAAAGAGGGGTGATAAGTAATGCTCACTCATCCAGCGAGCCAGCAATACCTGGGAGGGGGATAA